>JAYVJI010000887.1:0-2119 GCA_043769435.1 Verrucomicrobiota bacterium | reverse complement strand
GCAGATCCGCCACCTCCAGAGGCGAGAGCGCGTGCCGGAAAATCTTCACTTCATCCATAAGTCCATCCGCGAATCCCCGGTCATCCCGCGGACGCGCTCCCAGCCTCATCATATCCGCCACGATGCTTTTATCGAGATGATCATGCAAGGTCACCACGGGCACGGGTCGGCCGTCCGCATAGATCTTCAAGCCAGCCGCGACCGACGACCCATCATACGTTACAGTAATGTCCACCCATTTACCCACAGGAAAGTCCTCCTTCATCTCCACGGATGCGGCGCACCCAGGCCAAAGATGAATGCAACTCCAGCGCAGCTTGCCACCCACCAAGATCAGTTCAAATCCTGAAGCATCCGCCATCTGTGAAAACAAGGCCGGTCCGGTATGCAGGATAAGTGCCCTTTGCTTTTTCTCCGGTGAGAAAAGCCTTAGTGACACGCTCAGTGCTTCATGGCGGGAGATGCCCTTCACGCCTTCCAGTTGCAGAACCGTATCGCCATCAAACTTCATGGCTCCCTGCACGGCGCCCGGCACCGGGGTCAATTGCCCTCCGGACATGCTCCCGGCAGTAGCCCCGGCCACTGCGTTAGGAAGCTTTCCTGCCGCTATGGCATCAAGCGGAAAGTAGTCAGAGGGAGCCGGCGGCGACAGCGGCAGGGTAGCGGCCAGCCATGCCCGGAAATCTTCGCCTTGCCCGCTCTCCAGCTCAGTCAGAGCCTGCCGTGCGGCTTCCAGGGCAGCCCTTCTTTTCACAATCTCAGGACCATGCTGAGGGGCCTCCAGCCGCAGTGAAGGCTCCGGCGCGCTCGTGCTGATAGAGTAGGGATAAAGCCCGCACTCATCTATCTGGCCGAACATAGCACACATGCTGTAATAGTCTGATTGCGGCAGCGGGTCATACTTGTGATCATGGCATTTACAGCACTCCATGGTCAGACCGAGGAATGCAGTGCCCGCTGTGTGGACCCTGTCGGAAACATACTCCTGACGGAATTCCTCTTCGATCGAGCCCCCTTCCTGGGTCTGCCGGTGCAGGCGGTTGAACATGGTGGCCAATCGCTGATCGAGCGTCGCGTCCGGCAACAAATCCCCGGCAATCTGCCATGTCACAAACTGGTCATAAGGCAGGTTGGTATTGAAGGCACGGATGACCCAGTCCCGCCATGGCCAGACAAAACAATCCAGATCCGACTGGTAGCCGAAAGTGTCCGCAAAACGAGCCACATCCAGCCAGTCCTGGGCCATGCGCTCACCAAAGCGCGGCGAGGCCAGGAGCGCATCCACCTGCTTTTCATAAGCATCCGCAGCGGCATTCGCAGTGAACGCCGTCACCTGTTCCGGAGCAGGTGGCAGACCTGTCAGCACAAATGAAACCCGCCGCAGCAAGGCCGCCCGGTCAGCCTCCGCGTTAGGTGCCAGATTCTCCTTTTCTAGGCCCGCCAAAATGAACCGGTCGATGTCATCCCTAACCCAGTTTCCGCCCTGCACAGGCGGCGGCACGTGCCGCTCCGCAGGACTGAACGCCCAGTGCTTGGCATAGGTAGCCCCCTCACTGATCCAGCGCTCCAGTATCGCCTTCTCGGCCTCCGCCAGAGGACGGTTTAATTTCGCCGGCGGCATGAGATCATCTGCGTCCCCGGAATGAATGCGCGAGACCACCGCACTCTCCTGCGGCTTTCCGGGCACGATCGCCCGCTCTCCGCTTTTCAACAACGCCATCGCACCCTCCGCAGTATCCAGCCGGAGCCCTGCCTCGCGTGTCTTTTCATCCGGTCCATGACAGGCAAAACACCGGTCGGACAGGAGCGGGCGCACCTCCCGGTTAAAATCCACAGCTCCTCGCACCATCGACACGGTGGACAGCATAACAAAAACACTCAGTCGGATACAGATCATGGAAAAGATGGCGCGGCAACAATATCACTGCCTAGGCAGCGAGCATCAACGCTCACAATGCCCCTGAGCTTTCATATCCCGCAGAGCAACCGGGCATGCTTAACTGCAAATGGTTCCCAGCCGGTTCAATCATACAGAAACGCCGAATGTCGGCGTATTTTTGAAAAGTAGGGCGATACCACACTGGCCGGAAAACCACTCCCGGATGCTTTTCCGCATTTA
>JAYVJI010000886.1:0-1775 GCA_043769435.1 Verrucomicrobiota bacterium | reverse complement strand
TACCACGCCCCTTTGATGCTGCTCGCGACGGCCTAGCCATAGGAGAAGGCTCAGGCATTCTGATCCTGGAGGAGAGGGACCGCGCGCTGGCCCGCGGAGCTAACATATTAGCCGAAGTCACCGGGTATGGCGCTGCCACCGACCTCCATCACCTCACGCAACCCGATCCTGCCGGACGCGCAGCTACCGCCAGCATGAATGCGGCCTGCCGCCTAGCGGGCAGACTTCCTCAGGACATTGGCTATATCAATGCGCATGGGACAGGGACTCCCCACAATGATGTGGCGGAGGCGAATGCCATCGCCGCATGGGCACGCAGCAGTGGCGATCCGGCGTTCAAAGGTCCACCAGTTAGCAGCACAAAAGGGGGCATGGGACATTTGCTGGGCGGTGCCGGTGCCGTGGAGGCGATCGTTTGCATCATGGCTTTGTGTGAAGGGTTTCTGCCGCCTTCCATCAATGTCCGGATACCTGATCCCGCCTGCACTTTTGACCTCATCACCGCAGCCCGCCGCGGTCCGGCACCGGGGCATGTCCTAACAAATTCCTTTGGCTTCGGCGGGTCGAATGCCACCCTCATTTTCAGCCAGCCCCGATGAGTGCCTCCAGAGCCATCACGGTTGCAGGCTGTGGCGCGGTGAGCGCGGCCGGATGGGGCGTGGCTGAGTTGTCGCTGGCCTACAAAGCCCAGGCCTTGCCGGCAGTCGGAAAGCTTCTGCCTCCCGCTGGGAGCGGGGCTGGTGCCTGCGACATTCACCGCGTGCCGCCTGCCCCTGCCTTGGATTTTCTGCGCCATCCCCGACTCCGGCGCACGAGCCCGATCTCATGGTTTGCGGCTGCCGCGGCCATGGAGGCCTGGGGGGACGGGCCTCGCTCCACTACCAGATGCGGCCTCGTCTTCGCGGTCATGAATGCCTGCGTGCAATACAGTTCACGGTTCTTCAGCGAAGTCCTGCGCGAGCCTGCTACGGCGAGTCCGCTGATATTTCCTGAGACGGTATTCAATGCCCCAGCCAGTCACCTCGCGGTTCTTTGCGGGCTCGATGGGCTCGTCACTACTCTCATCGGAGGAAGGGGTGCCTTCATCGACGGTGTGCAGCAGGCCTCAGAATGGCTGAGCGATGGACTGGTGGATGAATGTCTTGTCGTTGCGGCAGAGGAGGCCGACTGGCTCACCGCAGGTGGGCTCTCCCTTCTCGCACCCGACCTGACAGGTGGCGAGGGCGCCGGGGCGCTACTGTTGCGCCGGGGGGGAGCCGGGCCGCGCCTGACACTGGCTCCGGGACTTGCTGAGTATACTCTGGGGAGCGACGCTCTCTATGCGGTCACCGGCGAATGCATGGGCGCTGCCGCTGCCCTGCAGGCCGCTCTGGCGGCTCATCTGGTCACCACCGGTCAATGCCAGTCCGCAGCCATCCTAACAAATGATTTTGAAAACCGGGCACCAGCCGGATTGACCATTACCGCACACTCCACCGAACCATGAATCCGCTCTCTGCATGGAAGTCCCTCAAGCCGCAGCAAAAGCGCTCCGGACTCGCCGGCTGGCTGGGCTGGTTCTTTGACGGGCTGGACATTCACCTTTACACGCTGGTAGCCACTCCTTTTGTCGCTTCCCTGCTGCTGATAATGCCGGGCGATGCGGATACGAATCCGGACGTAAAGGTGAAGTCGTCGCTCATCCAGGCTGCCTTTCTCGTCGGCTGGGCGCTCGGAGGCGCCATCTTTGGCGTCCTCGGGGACCGGCTGGGCCGCAGCCGGGCGCTGGTGCTGAC
>JAYVJI010000885.1:0-9187 GCA_043769435.1 Verrucomicrobiota bacterium | reverse complement strand
GATGGCCGTCACGAAAGATGGAAAACTCTCGCGCCGCAGAGAAAGTTTCCGAAAGTGGGCGCAACTGTTGGAGGGACCAGAACCGCCACATGCAGATGTCGGCCTCTCCGTCAAATCCATCGGCCTCTTGAAACCAAGCCCGAACAGCCTCCGGAAAGTGACCTCCCAAACGACTCTCAGTAAACGCGATGGCATCTGCATCTGCTCCGGCAGGCGTCGGCTGCCGGAGGCTCAGCTGAGGCGGTCACGGAAGTCACCATAAGTGAACTCCCGCACGATCCTGAATTCATCTGTGTCTGCATCCCAGAGGCACAGTGCTGGGTGTTTCACGCCGTTGAACATGGTGGTCTTTACCATGGTGTAGTGAGCCATGTCTTCGAAGATGAGCCGATGGCCCGGCTCCAGACGGCGCTCGAATGAGTAATCGCCGATGACGTCACCGGCGAGGCAGGTGCCCCCGCCGATGCGGTAGGTGCAGGCTTTTTCGCCGGGAGTGCCCGCCCCGCGGATGTCAGGCCGGTAGGGCATCTCCATGCAGTCCGGCATATGACAGGTGACGCTGACATCGGTGATGGCCAGGTCCATGGCGTTGTGAAGTGTGTCGAGCACGGTGCCAGTGAGGATGCCCGTGCCGATGGCGATGGCTTCACCTGGTTCCAGATAAACCTCCACGCCATACCGGCTGCGGATGTCGCGGATGAGGTGTATGAGCAGCTCGCGGTCATAGCCGGCCTTGGTGATGTGGTGACCGCCGCCCATGTTTACCCACTTCACCTGACGGAGCAGGTGGCCGAACTTCTCCTCCACTGCCCGGAGCGTGATCTCCAGGGCATCGGAACCCTGCTCGCAGAGGGTGTGGAAATGCAGGCCCTCGAGGCCCTCAAGGTCTGCTCCTTCAAGTGCAGCGGCGGTGCTGCCCAGCCGGCTGCCGGCCACGCAGGGATCGTATACGGCGTGGTCGCCTGTGGAGGCTTCGGGATTCACCCGGATACTGCAGCCGATGTGGCGCCCGGCCTGCATGACGCGCTGGCGGTGCTGGAGCCACTGTCGCGGGGTATTGAAGCTGATGTGGTCCGCGAAGGGCAGGAGCCCGGTCATGTCCGCTTCCGTGTAGGCCGGGCTGTAGACGTGGATTTCCTTTCCAAAGTGCTCCCGGGCGAGCATCGCTTCCCAGAGTCCGCTGGAGCAGGTGCCGTCAAGGTATTCGCTGATCAGTGGATAGAGCGCCCACATGCTGAAGGCTTTTTGCGCCAGCAGTATACGGCAGCCGGCTTCAGCCCGGATGGCTCGCAGGTGCTTGAGGTTGCTCCGCAGGCGCTGGATGTCGACGACATAGGCAGGGGAAGGCACACGCGCGAGGTCGAGCGTGGCACAGACTTCATGGTTCGGGCCGGCAGTGGTCATAATAATGCATTTCAACGCAGCTCCAGCCATCCGCGCAAGCGCCCGCCGCAGCGGTGGCACAAACCGTGCCTAGCGGGCAGGCACCATTTTCCGGCAGTGCGGTTGCGAGGTGGTGGAAGGCGGCACATCGCACATGCCCTTCCTTTCATCACTGTGTATATTCCCACTCCCCATCAGCGGCACCAGCTCTCAGGCGGCAGCCTGGACGATCTCAACGCGGCTCAGCGTCAGGCCGCAGGGACGATCAGCGGACCTGTGCTGATCCTGGCTGGCGCGGGCACCGGTAAGACCCGGGTGATCACCACGCGCATCTGCCACTTGCTGCGTGAGGGTTACCGCCCGGAAAGCATTCTCGCCGTCACTTTCACTAACAAAGCAGCGAATGAAATGAAGGAACGCGTGGGCAAAATGGTCTCTGAGGACAAGGTGAAAAAAATGACCATAGCCACGTTTCACAGCCTGTGCGTGCGCATCCTGCGGCAGGACATAGAGCGGCTGGGCTACAAGAGAAACTTCACCATCTACACTCAGAGTGAACAAAGTGGGCTCATCCGGCGCATTGTCCTGAAGAATGCGGCCAAAGGAGAGAAGCTGGAGCCGGGCGTGGCTATAGGGCTCATTAGCCGGGAGCGGAACCGGGGCATCCCGGCATCCAGCCAGAAGGATGCGCTCATCAATGTGGTGAAGCGTTAATATGAGCGCCAGCTCAAGCTGCTCAATGCTGTGGATTTTGATGATCTGCTCATCCTAGCAGGCAGGTTGCTGCGGGAGTTCCCGGACGTTAGGGAAAACTGGCAGCGGCGCTATGAACAAATCATGGTAGATGAATTTCAGGACACTAACAAACTCCAGATGGAACTCATGCAAAACCTCACCGGGCCGCACCAGAATGTCTGTGTGGTGGGGGACGATGATCAGTCCATCTATGGATTCCGCGGTGCGGAAATGGCTAACATTCTGGAGTTCGAAAAGTTTTTTCCCAACCCCACCGTGATCACCCTAGAGGAGAACTACCGGAGCACCAACCCCATCCTCAATACAGCCAACGGGGTGATCAAGAATAACCGGGAGCGCCGCGTGAAACGGCTCTACAGCAGCAAGGACGGTGCGGAGCCGGTGCGCCTGATCTGCATGCCCGGAGATGAGGAGGAGGCCGAGTTTGTAGTCAATGAGATAGAGGTGACCAAGGGCCGGGAGGAAATGAAGTGGGAGGACTACGCGATACTCTTCCGCACCAACAGCCAGACCCGCGCCTTCGAAGAACAGTTCCGCAAACGCAAGATCCCCTACCGCGTCATCGGTGGCATGAGCTTCTTTGACCGCCGTGAAATCAAAGATGTGCTGGCTTGGCTGCACGTCATCGTGAACCCCGCGGATGACATCAATCTGCTGCGGATCATCAACACCCCGCCCCGGGGTATCGGCGAGGCCCTAGTGGAGCGGGCCACGCTCCTCAGCGCAGAAAAAAGAGAACCCATTTTCCAGACTCTCTGCGGCGAGGACTTCCTCTCCCAAACCTCCAGCAAGGCCCGGGGAGCGATCATGGACTTTGCCCGGCTGCTCAGTCGCTGGCAGGAAAACATGACCGCCACCGGCAAGCCCGGCGGGCCCAAGGAGATGTCGGAAATCGCTACCGGCATCATCCGTGAAACGGAATACATGGAGTGGCTCAAACGGCAGTTGAAAGAGGAACAGGAAATCGCCGCCAAAGAAGCCAGCGTGGGCGAACTCTTGGAATCCCTGAAGGCAGCGGCTGTCCGGGAAGAAGCTGGCCTAGTGGACTGGCTGGCCAGCGTCTGTCTGGAGGATAACCGGGAAAGTTCATCCGATAAGCTTGATAAGCAAAAAGGTGTTAGTCTGATCACCCTGCACGCCAGCAAGGGGCTGGAATTTCCCATCGTTTATTTGCCGGGCCTAGAGGAGGGCATTCTGCCCCATCAGCGTTCCATCGAGGAGGGCACAAAGGAGGAAGAGCGCCGGCTGCTTTATGTAGGTATCACCCGGGCGATGAAAAAGCTCACCATGACGTGGTGTACTAACAGGAAAAAATATGGGCAGAAATTCGGCAGCCAGGGCAGTTCCTTTATCCGGGAGCTGGACCGGAACTGGGTCCAGACCATGACGTGGCAGGACATCCGGGCAGCACCGGTCAGCATGGAGGATGCCAAGTCCGGCTTTGCAGCACTGCGCGCCTTAGCCGCACGGAAAAGCTAGGTGGGTAGGGGCTTGCGGAGGCCACTGCCGGCGGAGGGAGGATAGCGCCGTCCACGACGGCGGGCGCGGCGACAGGCTCGAGCCCGGGTGTACCATCCACGATAATGATCTCCATATTACCTGTGCTAGTGAAATGGCCGCCAGCCCGTATCCATGCCGGTGAGGGAGGCCTCCTTCCCGGGCTTGTTACGCCATGGCCTGTCGCCGTTGCAGGTGGTGAAGATGAGCACCCCTATCACAAAAATCAACCCCATGCCGCAAGTGGCCACACCGCCTGCCAGCAGAATAAAGGGGATAAAGATGAGGAGGCTGACCATGGTGCCAGTGGGGGCGATTTCGTAAGGCAGCAGGTAGAGCTTCAGGTGAGCGCGTCCCAGCTGCAGTCCAATGGCTGTGAAGAGAACCAGTAACGATACGCCGCAGGTGAGCGCATACCCCAGCATGAGCCTGCTGCCCGCCTGAAACTTCAGCCCATAGGCAAAGCCGACGGTTACCATGGCGGTCAGCCCTGTATAGAGGCCCGAGATGGCGATGAACGACACCCGCTTCCCTAGGCCGCGGTAGCCGGAAGCACCGATGATGCACGCGCTCAGGGCAGCGGATGTTCCCATGAGAATGACAACAAGGAGGAGGCTTTCCAAAACATCCACGGCGCCTATGAAGTAGCGTGCCAGGATATACGGCAGCAGGGAAATCAAAGCCAGTCCGCAGAGCAGCATCTGTACCAGCCACTTCCCGCAGATGATCTGCCACCGGGTCAAGCCCCCCAGCAGCAGCAGCTCTGAATTACAGCCGTGAGATTCCTCCCGCAGCGCTGTAAAGCCACGCAGCGGCATGACAAAGGCGATGACGATGAAGGCGACCACCCAAAGCGCCGGAAATTCCAGACTCCAGAAAAGTGCCGACAAACGGCCACCGCCCGGTAGGCCCCCGGGGACAGGCGGGGAGGCGCCCTGGTTCTCAAAAAATTCACTGCTAAGGGCGATCAGGGCACCGATATGGAGGAGAACGAAGGGCCTGACAAACATGGCCGCTCTCATGCCCTGCCGCAGTTCCTTCACTACCATGGGAGGGTAGCGGTCGGAGAAGTCTTCCAGTGCGGCGACCATACCCCTCAATGCCAGTCAGGAGGTGGAGCCCGTGAGGCGCTGCAGGGTGGTGAGCACGGCTGCGGACACCCTGCTGGAGGGAATCTCCTTCATGCAGCGGAAATCGATAGGGCATTCCCGGAGAAAGCAGGGACTGCATTCCACATGCCGCCGCACGGCGGTATCCTGCGGTCCCAGCGGTCCGGTCGCGGCTGGCTCCGTGCTTCCGAAAATGGCCACCACCGGCACCCCCAGCAAACAGGCGAGGTGCATGGTCCCGGTGTCATTCGTCATGAGCAGGCGGCATTTTTTCAACGCAGCAAAGAGTTCCTCCAGGCTCGTGCGGCCGATCAGGTTAGTACACAGCGGACCGAGTTCCGTTTCCAACGACTGGCCCAGCGCGGTTTCAGCCCCTGTGCCGAAGAGTGACCAGTGGACGTTTTCCTTTTCCGCTACTTCCCGCGCCGCAGCGGCAAACCGCTCTAGCGGCCAACGCTTGGCTCCACCGTATTCCGCGCCCGGACAGAGCCCCAGCAGGACAGGTTCGCCTAGCTGCGGGACCGGCTCTGCCCTCGCCAGAGGAGCGTGCAACGTAGGGCATTCCACATCTGCATCCAGTCGCCAGGCGATGCGCAAGTAGTGACGGGTATGGTGCTCAATGGGGCCCGCCTTTTTCTTCGGCGGGATGATCTGGTGCAGCAGCCACTTCCGGTGGTGGCCTTGGTATCCCACGATGCGCCGGACCCCGCCTCGCCAGAACTCCAGAGCACTCCGCAAGCTGTTAGGCAAAAGGATGCCGGCATCATAGTTCCGGCCCGTGGCGCGGATCAGGCGGGCCGTGGCGAAAAGGCCGGCTTTTTGCGGCACGGGGATGACTTCATCCACCTCCGGGATCAACCGCCAGAGCGGCGCCAGCTTTGCCGGCGTCAACATCGTGACCCGGGCATCAGGACGGCCCCGGCGGATCGCCCGGACAGCGGGCACCGCCATGCAGGCATCCCCCAGCCAGTTCGGCGAGCGGATGATGATTTCGAATGGCTGGAGTTGATCTGCGGTCATGCCTTCGGGCATTGCTATACCGCGTTTGGCCTTTGTCAGGAGGAAATCAGGATTCGGGGTCTTCCAGCGGTTGTGGACCCAGAACCAGTCCACCGGAGCGGTGCGGATGACCTTTTCCAGAGCCACATTCAGGGCCACTGTCGCCGCTGAAATATCCGCAGGGAGCTGGAGCGGGGGATTCACCGTCAGCCGCCAGCGGCCAGGCGCGAGCGTTTCCAAGGTGAGCGGGATCACGGGGGCACCGGTCCTGCGACTGAGCAGCGGAGCGAGGTTCGTCGTGGAGGCCAGCCGCCCGAAAAACGGTGCCCATACTCCTCCGTCACCCGCGTGCTGATCTACCAGAATGCCGACGTTGTTGCCGGCCCGCAGCCACTGGGAGGGCCCGCTGAATCCATCATGCCGGTCAAACAGCCGGCAGCCATTCCGTTCCCGCAGCCGGCGGATGTGCGCGTTGAGCCGGACATTCCCGAGCGGTTGAAAAATCGCCCCGGGCTCGACCCCCGGAGCCATCAGTGACGCCTGGGTGAGCAACTCCCAGTTCCCCATATGCATGAGGGCGAAGATCACACCCTTTCCCCGGCCTGTAGCCTCCTGCACAATCTCCGCGCCGCTCGTTTCCAGATACCGTTCCGCCTGCCGGGATGTCAGCCATGGCATCTTCAGACTGCAAAAAAGGTTTCCCCCCAAGTGCAGAAAATGCCGGCGTGCCAGCCCCTGCAGAGCCTTCCGGGACAGCTCAGCACCAAAGGCTATGTCCAGATTCCTGCGGACGAGGTGCCGGTACTCCGGTACCAGCAGCTGGATGAGCCACCCCACTGCTGCCCCCAGCCGCCACAACAGGCCGACAGGAAGGAGCCGCGCCAGTGTTTCAAGCGCACGGTAAGCAATATAGGCAAGCATTTCAATTCAGTCCGGGCGCAGATTTCAGATTTCCTGCACAACACCTGCACAACACCTGCTCACCACAGGCGTCAAGAGTCTGCTTTCCCCCAGTGCTCCTAGGACTCCGATGCCGCTCTCACACCGGGCGAAAAACACACAAATTCCCACCCGGCGTCCACCCTCAGCCGCGTCGGCTACAGCATCACCCAACCCCGGGGCAGGCGCGATCTCATTCCCCGCAGCCGACGTATCGACGTCGGCGGCTTGGGACGGCAGGTCATGAGGAAATCCTCAGCGCGCAGGGCCATTGTCGTCCGCCCTGCGATACCTCCCCGTCCGGGAAGAATGTGGGTTTCACTTTCGAAGACAGCCTCTTTGAGAGGCCCGGCTGCTGCTGATTCGCAATTGTTCATGGAAAATTTAGGAGACTCATTGGCATTAGTGCCAGAACTGTTAAAATATACTATGTTGATGAGGAATTGGCAAGTCCCGGATGCAAAATAAATGAACATAATTTACTTAAATAGAACGAATTATCAGCAGATTCAGGATTTATTCCCGCCTGCCGGAGGCAACGCTCAATTCATCCCGCCGTGATTGACATCCGGTGTTTGCCGGCCATGCATCAGGCTACTATGAAACTATCCATCCTTCTCGCAACACTCCTTGCCTCCGCCCTCACAAGCCACTCACAGGAGCATAAGCTCACCGGTGAAAACACCACCATAAAATTTGTTGGGAGCAAGAAGGACGGGAAACATGAGGGCTCCTTCAAGAAGGTCGACGGTGTCCTCACTGTGGATGCTGCAGACATCGCAAAGTCCAAGCTGACCCTGACGATCGACATCGAATCCATGACGACAGATGCGGAAAAACTCACCGCACATCTGAAGTCCCCGGACTTTTTCGATGCCAAGGCAAACCCCACGGCCAAGTTCGTCTCCACCGCCATCAAGGCCGGTGAAGGCAAAGACACTTACAGCATCACAGGTGACCTGACATTGCTTGGCAAAACCAATCCGGTGACTTTTCAAGCCAAGGCCGTCACAGCAGAAGGGACCACCACCGTTTCCGGCCAGGTCGGTATAAAGAGAAGCCTGTGGGGCATGAGCTACGGCATGGAAAAAGTGAATGACGAGGTCCAGTTGACGCTGGCCGTGAAAGTGAACGCCAAATAACTGTATGGCCCTGCTGGCCTCGCTGCCACCGTGGCCATTGGTGGAGGAAATGCTGCGCACTTTGGTGCTGCCTGCCTTCCTCGCGGCAGGCGCGGTCCTCGCCTTAGTATGTGCTTTGTCCCGCTCTGAGCGGGTGCGTACAGCCGGTGCCGCTGCCGCACTCCTAGTGGGGCTGGCGGCAGGGAATCATTTTCACCACCTCCTTGATTGGTGCCCCGCGTCACTCCAGCGCGGCTGGCGCGTTCTACTACCCGTTGTTGCTGGCGTGACCAGTGCGGCTACTCTGCTGGGCATGCTTCCCGCCCGCGCACATTGGAGCGCCGGCCCAGTGCTGCGGGTGCTGGTCGCTGCGGCTGGCACATGGCTTATACTGGAAGCCCTCGCGCCCCTGACCGCAACAGCCACCTATGGGCTATTGCTCACATGCGTGATCCTTAACTGGGAGATCAGCAGACTGGCGTGCTCCAGGCTGCCCCGGCGGGGAACACTGCCGGTCCTCGCCGTGCTTTGGGGCGGGGCGGCCGCAGCACTCCTCATCTTTGCTCATTCTGCCCGGTTTTGCGACCTCGCAGTCCTCCTCACTGCCAGCCTAGTGGGCGTGGGCATCGCTGCCGCCGTGTGGAAACTGGACCTGACATTCCTGCTCGCCGCACCGTGTGTTTTTATCCCCGGCCTGTTGCTGGCAGGCGCGGCCAACACTTACAGCGAAGTGCCCTGCGCAGCGTTTGCATGGGCAGCCATTGCTCCGGCAGCATTGCTACCCCTGTGCGTTCCTCTGGCGCTGCGGCTCCCCGCACCCGTGCGGATAGCCATCGCCATGTTATCGCTCCTCCTGCCCTGCGCCGCAGGCGTCATCATGGCGGCCAGAGTCGAATCGCTGGACTACGGCGAGTGATTTCCAGGCGAGCGGGCCGGTGCGGATGGCCAGCCAGCCACTCCAAATGTCATTGTTAGGCGGATCACATTCGTCGAAGTCCGATTCAAAGCAAAAAACTATAACACGCAGAACTCTGTGTATTGGTCCCTCAGCGCCCTGAATCTCCAATGAGCATTATCGCTTCATTCCGGACTCTGGCCGCTGCGTATTGCTTGAGTGTCCTGCCAGCTGGGGCAGCAGTGACTCAATATACCGTAACACGGCTCCACGATTTCTACCCGCTGGCAGAGGGCCCGGCCCTGGGATTCACGAATGGCAACGAAGTAGTCACAGGGACCTATGGCCCTGACCGGCGCTATGCTGTCACGCCTGCGGACGGCAGCGCCCCCCGGCTTGTGCCTCCTATACCGGGAGCCGTGGGACAGGGAAATACAGGTGAAGTCCGACCTTATAGCGAAAACGGACTTTTCGTAGCCTCCACTTAT
>JAYVJI010000884.1:0-2259 GCA_043769435.1 Verrucomicrobiota bacterium | reverse complement strand
GTGACGTGCCTCAGGATGTCCTCATCAGCATCTTTCTGCGCGGTGGTGCTGACGGGCTACACCTTGTTCCTCCAGTAGCGGATGACACCTATCACCAGGTCCGGCCCGGCATCCGCGTGAAGGAATCTGCGGCGCTCCGGCTGGATGGATTCTTCGGCCTGCATCCAGATCTGGAGCCGCTCCACCGGCTCTACCATTCCGGGGAAATGCTCATCATTCACCAGTGCGGCAACGGAGACACGACCCGCTCCCACTTCGAAGCCGAGGACCTGATGCACCACGGCGGACCGCTTGGTGGTGGCTGGCTGGGACGCTTTCTGCACCATACTCCCACCGCCGGGGCAGGGCCGCTCACAGCGGTCAGCATCAGCAGTGTGGTCTCCGACAGCCTCAGCGGCGTGCCCGCCATGGCCCTGAGGAATATAGATGATTTTTCTCTGCCAGACAAAGACCGCAAGCTGCGCCCTCAGCTGGCTGCCCTCTATGCCAGCGCTCCCGGCAGGCTGGGCGAGGCCGGCAGAAACACGTTGCTGGCACTCGACCGGATCGCGGCCATGCGCAGCCTGCCCTCACCGGCGCAGAATGGAGCGGTTTATCCTAACACCGAGTTCGCCGCCGGCCTGCAGCTCATCGCCCGCCTCATCAGGGTAGGCACCGGCCTGCGCGCCGCCACCATAGAACTGGGCGGGTGGGACTCCCACTTCACCCAGCTGGCGCTGACTTCCGGCCTCATGCCGGTGCTGGCTCAGGGTCTGGCCGCATTCCATCAGGACATGGGCGCCGCCATGAGGAGGACGCACGTCGTGGTCACCAGCGAGTTCGGCAGGCAGGTCGACGAAAACGTTAGCGCCGGCACAGATCACGGCAGCGGCGGGATTTTCTTTGCCCTCGGCGGAGGCGTAAAGGGCGGCCGCATTCTCGCAGACTGGCCCACTGGCGGACTTGCCTCCGTGAAAAATTCCCCTTGGGATATTCCGGTGCGGCACCTCGCTCCTCACGCGCTGGGACCCATCATGCAGAACATACGCGCGGATACCCCAGTGGAGAAAATCTTCCCCGGGCTGCCACCAGGAGCCCTGCCGCTCTACAGTTGAATCCCTAGGCCGGAGATCAAGGCCGGCTTGGCGACAGGCTCCTTGTCATTCCGGGGCACCATGGTTGCAGAGCGTATCGCTGGTGCGCGTCCAATGTGTCCAACGCTACGAATAGCTGAGGGCTGGCTTGCGGGATGCGAAGGCCGTTTCCATTGGTTGGTTAGGTTGGTTACGTTTTTTAATGACCTCGATTTTTCATGGATTCACTGTATGCGGCAGAGAAATCGCCCCCCTATTCGACATCAGCATGACTATTCAGGAAATACGGAAATCGCCCATGGCGGCTTGGACCTGCCCGCTTTTTATTTTCATGGCACTCTCCGCGCTGCGGGGGTTTTTCCATGATGCCACGGCGGGTGCGCCATGGTACCGTGCGGCACCGGAGCACTGGGTGTATCCTTTGCAGACCATCTGCGGGCTGGCGGCGGTGGCTTTCTGGTGGCAGCACTATACCTTCAGGCCGCTGGGGGGCAGGGTAGGAGTATTGAGCATCGTGGCCGGAGTGATCGGCATTGGGGTTTGGCTGCTGCCGGGATGGCTCTTTCTCCAAAACTATGTGCCTGAAGTCAAATGGCTGGGCTGTGTCTCGCGGACTGATGGGTTCGATCCCAATCTCTGGAGCGACCCCGGGGTGTGGTGGACGGCGGTGGGCCTGCGGTTTTTGCGGATGGTGGTCTGCGTGGCATTTGTGGAGGAACTGTTTTGGCGGGGCTACCTGTGGAGGACGCTGAGTGAGGAATACCGGGAGTTTCACACTGTGTCGTTTGCCCGTCCTGGGTGGAAACCATTTTGGGGTACAGTAGCCGCGATCACCCTCATCCATGCTCCTGTGGACTATGCCGGGGCGCTTCCCTGGGCCGTGCTGACCGGCCTCCTCTACCTGCACACCCGGAGCGTCGGGGCACTGGTGGTTTGTCACGCCACCGCAAACCTGCTCCTAGGTCTCTACGTGATGAAGACCGGCCAGTGGGGGTATTGGTAATTCCTATTCGCTTTATTCGCCTTCATCTCGCCGGACAAAATCACGGAGCTGGGGATCCCATTCTCCGTGCGCCCCATCCAGCGAGGGTGTGACCGCGTCGTGATGTAGCGGAACACGGCCATCTTGGCTGTGGCGGCTCGCGGTCGTCTCGACCGCGATGAGAAGCAGTCAAGATGACCGCTG
>JAYVJI010000883.1:0-5230 GCA_043769435.1 Verrucomicrobiota bacterium | reverse complement strand
CCGCAAAGCGTCACGGAGCAGTGCGCCGCCTGGCCCGGCGCCAGCGGCGGGGAGAGAGTGATGAACTGCGGCACCGCTCCCGCGAGGGGCACGGCGAGGTGCGTCATGGTCATGGTGGAGCCATTCGTGACATCGAACGTCCATGTGTAGCAGCCAGTGCGTAACGGATCGCAGAGCACGCGGGAATGGCAGAGCTTGATGCAACCGTCCGGCGAACTCACGAGGGTGGGATCGTTGTCCTTGCAGGGCTCCGCCGGGGTGCCGTTAGGCGGCACATTGACCACGACGCCCGCCACCGGACAGGGCGGCAGAGTGATGCAGTGGCGCTGGAAGCAGCAGGTGCGCCGCGCGGGATCGAAGACGACGATGGTGAAGCAAAACGGTGAAGCAGGAACCGCCCCGGTGATGCTGACGGGAGCTAGCGAGACACTGCCGCCGGGTGGCAGCGAGCCTAGATTCACCAGCGACGGCGTCATGGCCGTGCCGGGCGTCTCAGGGATGAACATCGCCCAGCCGGCGACCGTGGCCGTCGTATTCGTCACCGTCGGCGACCAAGAAAAGGAACCGCCCGCCGCAGGATCGGCCACGCAGTCAATGTGCTCGGCGGTGATCTTGAGGCACGGCAGTTTGAGGCACACTTCATCGCGGCAGCACTCGCCTTCCACGAAGTTCATGAGCACGATGGTGAAGCACACTTCCTGCCCGCCGCTCGCGCCGTTGATCTGGAAATTCACCGGCGCACTGCCGCCCGCGGAAATGGCTACGGCCTGCGACGCAGGGGTCACCGTCACGCCCGGCGGGGTCACGAGCGAGGGCGGCACGAGCACGGCATTCACTATTTTGCCGGACTCATTGAGCAGGGTGAAGCTGTAGTTGAACGTGAAGCCGCCCGCCGCGTTCTGCGTGCAGGTCACGCGTGGATCCAGTTGCTTGAAGCAGCCGCACTCGCGCTCGGCGAGACAGATGTTGTCGTAACCCCATTCCTCCTTCTGCGCGCTCGTGAGGTCGGCAAAGAATCCCACGCCCGTCACCGCCGAGAGCAGCGCCGGCCATTCTGAATCCGGCGGAGGGCTACCAGGGTTGAGGCGGTTGTACATTCTCCATGTCCCCTCGGGAAAAGACGGCAGCGTACCGTCGACGTTCAGCGGTCCCAGCGGCGCGCAGACGTTGTGCCAGCCGGGATTCGGGCCGCCGGGCTCAGTGATGCCCGGCACATTCGCTGTGAAATAAGCACCCAGCGTAGGCGTGGAGAATATAAAGATGCGCGGCAGCGGCGCGAGCACCGCATTATTGTTGCTGTCATTAAAGAGTTGCACGTCCCACGTCAGCTTGAGACACTTCGAGGTCATCTGCTCCAACCAGTTCCCGCCGCACTTTAGCTGGCCCAGGGTCCATGAGGCGCCGGACGAGTCGTGGGCATAGAGATAATTATCCGCAGCCAAACCGCTGGGGCCCGGCGAGCGGAGTTCGAGTATCGAGAGATCGATGTCCGTCCAGCCTGCCATACCGGAGGAGAAGTTTTCGCAGCAGGGAAGCGGCACGCCCTGAGCAGGGGAACTCACCGGAGTCAGCAGACCCAGAAGGGCGAAGAGCAGGAGCAGAGGGCGAAGTACAAGATGCGTGTTCATGACTTTGGATGGTTGGTTACTATCACAGTCGGAATTTCCAGCGGTGACTGTCATGAAATTAGAAACGGTAACGCAAAAAGCACAAGTTTTTATACCGACGCATCGACGTGCATCGACAGTGCCTTCGCTATCTCCTCACTCCTGGCCATCTTCTTCAGTAAACAGTGACCAGCAGAAATGCCGGTTTATCTTTGGCCGCGTGCCTAAGCAAATGACGGGTCTTCTTAGACCATGAGCACCGCTGCCTTAAGGCTTAGGGGTACGGCTTAGGGTACGGCTTAGGGTACGGGTTAGGGTTAGTGGAAAATTCTGCGAATTTTTTCCAGGGAATCGCTGGCGGGTCCGTGATGCTCTGTGAACTCACTACTGTGCCCGAATTCACCGAGATACTCACCCGCTATGAGCGCCCGCTGCTGGCCTTTGCTAGGCAGCAGTGCGGCGATGCCGAAACCGCCCGCGATGCGGTCCAGGATACTTTCCTGGCCCTGATCCGAGAGCGGCCCGGGGGTGGTCTGGAGGAACTGGCACCGTGGCTGTTCACCGTGTGCCGCCGCCGGCTCATCGATCACCACCGTAAACACCACCGCCTTCAATCCATGGATACTCTGCTGACCCTATCTGAAACTCCCGACGAATCAATTCCCGGGCCCGCTGCGGCTCTGGAGCAAAAGGAAGACTCCACCCTGCTGCGCCGACTGGTGCAGCGTCTGCCGGACCGGGAACGGGAGCTGGTCCGCCTGAAGTTTGAGGGTGGGCTCAGTTATCAGGACATCGCTACCGCTACGGGACTAACGGTTAGCAATGTCGGCTACCTGCTCCACCACGCCGTGCAGTCGCTCCGCTCTCAGTTCCACGCCCTGCCCCACTCACTCTAGCATTTTCCACCCTCTACCGGACTATATTTATGAAGACACCATCTGATACCACCCCCGTTGAACCGAATGCCACCGCCTGGGCCATGGGTGAACTCTCAGCAGCTGAGGTCGCTGCCTTTGAGGCGGGCATGAAATCCGATCCTGTCGCTGCACGCGAGGCCAGCGAAACCCGTGACTTTTGCCAACTCCTCGGGAGCGCGATGGCCCCACCGGCGGGGGAGGTAGCGATCAACCGGGAGCGCCTCATCGAGGCTTCTAAAAAAGCAGGACGCCCATCTGGAAAGGTCATTTTGTTCCGCCTGGCGGGTCTGGCTGCCTGTGTCACGGCCGCAGCTTATGCATGGCAGGCTTTTGGGGGGGCGGGCAAGGATTCAGTGCAGGCGGATATAGCGGGGGAATCTCGCCCTGCAGCCTATGCTGCTGCAGCTAGGCGGGAGGCGGCTGCTTCACCGGCCATCTCCAACCATGCGCCAGCTGAGCCAGCTGCCGTTCCGACGGATAAGGAGTCCCGCAACAACTTAGTGACTGTTACAGAGAGCGACTTCAAGCCAGACGATACTGCCCGCGCCACTGAAGCGGCCAAGTTCTTGGAAGTTGCAACGGCCAAGGCCGACACGAGTGCCGCCGCTTCCACAGCTCTACCCCCTGCGGCTGCAGTACCCGCTCCCGCAATGAAACCAATGAAGGGAAAGACAGTGTCGGACTATGCTGCTGCTGCCGGAGGGATGCGTGGCGATGTGAGGCGGCGCATGGTGCTTCCCTCTGGTGAATCTGGTGATCCATTGAGGGATCTGGACAGTGGGGTTAACTCCGATGCACTAATGGGCAGGGAGATGGCTAAGGTGACGACCAGCGAGACTAGCGAGGAAGGCTGGAATAGCCTCACCAAGGGTGAGTCCTATGCGGGCAAAAAGGTCAACCCCTACCAGCTGGTCGGCGATGCGCCGCTGAGTACTTTTTCCATCGATGTGGACACGGCGGCATACTCGAATGTGCGGCGGATGCTGAACATGGGCCAGCGTCCTCCTACTCAGGCTGTGAGACTGGAGGAGATGGTGAACTATTTTCCCTATGACTACGCCCCGCCTGTGGACGGCAAGCCATTCGCCGTGCAGGTGGAGATGACTCAGGCCCCATGGCAACCGGAGCACCGCTTGGCACGCATCGCCATCAAAGGAAAAGAAGTGCCGCAGTCCGAGCGTCCTGCTGCGAATCTGGTCTTCCTTGTTGATGTTAGCGGGTCCATGTCCGACGCTAACAAATTGCCGCTGGTGAAGCAAAGTTTGCGCTTCATTGTCAGCCGGCTGACAGAGAAGGACCGTGTCTCGCTGGTCACCTATGCGGGCAGCAGCGGAGTGGTGCTGCCATCGACGGCGGGGAACGAACAGCAGCGCATCATGGCGGCGATAGAGGGCTTGGGCCCGGGGGGCAGCACGAATGGAGCGGGCGGCATCACCTCGGCCTATGCTCAGGCGGGGCAGCACTTTGTGGCGGGCGGTGTGAACCGCGTGGTGCTCGCCACGGACGGAGATTTCAATGTCGGAGTCACGAGCCACGGTGACCTGGAGGAACTCATCACTGCCAAAGCCAAAACCGGCGTGTTTCTCAGCGTCCTCGGCTACGGCATGGGAAATCTTAAGGACGACACTATGGAACTGCTGGCGGACAAGGGGAACGGTAACTATGCTTACATCGATAGCTTGAGCGAAGCCCGCAAGGCACTGGATGAGCAATTCAGCGGCACGCTGATCACCATCGCCAAGGACGTGAAAATCCAGGTGGAGTTCAATCCCGCCCAGGTCCGGGCCTACCGGCTGCTGGGGTACGAGAACCGGATGCTGGCCAAGGAGGACTTCACTGATGATAAAAAGGATGCCGGTGAGATAGGTGCCGGGCATACGGTGACCGCACTTTATGAGATCATCCCCGCGAATGCCGCCCTGCCGGTGAATACGGAGCCGCTGAAGTATCAGCCGGTGCCGGCTGCGGTACCCGCTGCGGCACCTGTGGCTGCGGCGCCAGTCAGCGCGGAGGCTCTCACGGTAAAGCTGCGCTGGAAGGCTCCGGATGCGGCCACTAGCGAGCCCATGAGTGTGGCCGTGGTGGATGAAGGCAAGCCGTTGTCTGAAGCCTCACCCAGCACGCAGTGGGCAGTCGCCGTGGCAGGCTTCGCAGAGCTGCTGCGCGGCAATGATAAGGGAAGCCTGACATGGGCCGCAGTGCGCAAGCTGGCCCGTGATTCCAAAGGACCGGATGCCAACGGCTACCGGGGAGAGTTTCTCCAGCTCATCGACAAGGCGGAATCCCTAACTGGAAAATAGCCGCCGCCGTCCCCTGTGATTCAGGCCCCGGATTGCAGGGGAATGCGCTTCCAAACTCCCTGCCGGGGAGCGAACGCGAGGGCTAGGATAAACATGACCGCGAGCGACAGCACGATGCAGGCACCGGAGGGCAAAGCGTAGAGGCAGCTGATGTAGATGCCTCCCAGCACCGCTGTCAGCGAGACCGCCACGGAGATGATCAGCATCCGGTCAAAGCGGTCTGTCAGTAGAAAGGCCACGGCCCCTGGAGTGATCAGCATGGCGATGACGAGGAGAACCCCGGCGGCCTGCACCGCAGCTACGATCGTCAGTGCCAGCAGGGCCAGCAGGCCAAAATGGATCACCCTGACAGGAAGCCCTATCACCTGGGCATGACCGGGGTCCATACACCAGAGCAGTAGATCCC
>JAYVJI010000882.1:0-7728 GCA_043769435.1 Verrucomicrobiota bacterium | reverse complement strand
CGGATCTATGGTGGACAGCGGAGCCGTCACCCTTTGCTCTGGCAATGGCGGGACCATCGGGACCGTCAACGCCACCAACAGCGTGCTGGGCACCGCTGCGGGCGGAGGAAACTCCATGGCCTACGACTACGACCCCACCCGCCAGCAACTCATCGTGGGTCGGCCTGCCAGCAACATCGTGACCCTCTTCACCACTACCGGCCTGGCCACCGCCAAGCCCGTGGAAATCAGCACGTTCTCCCTTCAAAGTAACGGCTCCTTCCAGCTCCCCTTCACCGGCCTCTCCGGAGCCCGCTACTCCGTGCTCTCCAGCCCGGACCTCTCTCTGCCGCGAAGCAGTTGGACTTCGCTGGGCCACGCAACGGAAATCAGCCCCGGCCACTTTCAATACACCAGCCCTGCCGGTGCCCCTGGGCAGCGGCGGTTCTACGTCGTGCGCAACCCATAACGCACCTTCCGCTGGCCACTCGCCAACGAACGATCTCTGCGCTATTCCGAACCATTTTTGAATCATGAACTTCAGCACACATCCCATCGCAAAGCCTGCGGACCACGCACTCACTTTTCGCAGCGCATGGCGGGCGGACCGTGCGGCGTTCCTGACATGGCTGGTCCTGACTCTAGCATCACCGCCGGTTAGAGCCCAGATCATCATGCAGCAAGATTTTTCCGCTGGGGGTGTTGCGGCTGACTTCGTCGCTACTCCACCTGGCGGCGGTCAATTTTCCTCCATGGATCTCCAGTTTACGCTCGCTAGTGATTTTGACCCAGTGCAGGCGAATGAGCAGGTTGTCGCCGCTTTCGATGGGATCGCGGCGGCGGACATCGTGGATAAAAAGCTGAGTTTTACCCTGCGCTCGGCTTACCGGAAATACGCATCGCCACGGGCAGCGGGAATCGGCGGCCATTTTTGGGATGGCACCTTCCATGGCAGCCGGGTGAGCTTGCTCCGCCAGCCCTTGGGCAATCCGGTGCCGAAGCTGCTTTACGTGCAGTTCAAAATGAGCATGAGGCTGCAAACTCCCGTCTTGCCCAACCAAGACTCCGGCGTCGACATCGCGAGCATCATCATGACGGCACCATCAGGCCAGCAGTTTGGCGAAATCATCGGGCGGATCTCTCCGGGCGGAGATTTCGGCCCAGCGGGCGAGAGCTTGACCGTCGATCGCGCCCAGTTTTTCACCGGCGAGGTGCTGGTCACGGTCATCCTGAACCACACAGGCGCCCCTAAGACTTACAGCGCTCCGAATAACGCCTCCGAATCTGTCGGCGGGGCGCATTATGACTACTGGATCAACCAGACCAAGATCGCCGATGAGGCGCCGAGCCTAACCTCCCGTCCACTCCTGTTTTTTGGCATCACCGTGAAAGCAGGGGAGCCGCCGTTCATGGCGACCCGACCCCCGGAGGGCACGCTGCCAGATAGTCCAGGCCCGCCCGCCATCATTACATTCGACGACTTCGTGATCCGCGCAGACTTGCCGGTAGCCGCGCCGGATGCGGATGGCGATGGCCTCGCGGATCTGTTGGAGACTTATTTTGGGACCCATCCAGGGCAGCCGAATCCATCGCCCCTAGCCGTCCGACGCAGTGGGAACACCACTATCCTAGCTTGGCCAGAAGCCGATGCTGCCAACAAGACGATTCTGGCGCAATGGTCGCCGGACATGGTCCACTGGCTGGCCAGCGGCGAGTCGCGCAACGGCATCCCCGCCCGCACCATCACCGTGACAACGCCATCCGTCGGCCAAAAGGAAGCATCGCTCGCCAGCGATGGAGCCGCCTTCCTCCGTTTGAAAATCTCACAACCATAACCACAGTTGAAACGATCGATCCCGGTCAATTCCAAGCGTTCGACCAGCAAGATCATTAGGATGTTTTGTTAGTTTCCCCGCCGCTCCAGCCCCACCTTGGCTCCGGCTTCGTGAGGGGTTGGACTGGTTCATGCCGCCGATAATGCCTGATCGGCAGGATTTCGCAAATGGGTTGGCGAGAGCGGGAAGCGGACCATTGCAATTCGCGCCGGAGCATGAGTTATTCAAAGTGTATGAAAAAACGATTCCTGTTAACTTCTGCCGCTGCTGGGTTATTTGCGGCTGGATTTTTTATCAGAGACTTTACGCCAAAATCCGGCGGTGTTGCCGCCACGGATATTCCAGTGGCCTCTGCCCATGAGAACCACTATGCCCATGTCCGCAGGGAAGCAGATCAACGCCCAGCCGGGACGGAACCAGCGGTGCGTCCTTTTGTGCCCGGCCGTCCTTTTCCCAAGGGGCACGCAAAGGAATGGCTGCTGGAGCTGACTTCGGGTATGGGCGGCGACCGTCTCGGCAATGCGATTGCCTTTGCGGCCTGTATGCCGTCCTTCATGACGATGGATGACGACTCCGTGCGCGAGACCCTGGCGGCTCTGGAGGAACTCATCGCCATCGAGAATGCGAAAAATCCCGAACGCCGGCGCAATCCTAACGGGGATGGCAAGCTGGACCGTCTGATGGAGCTTTCGATGATGCGCCTCGTGCAGTCGAATCCGGAGGAGGCACTCGCGATGCTCAAAGGGAACTGGAACCTCAACGATGGAGTGACGCGCCTGATGGTTATCGGCTTGCTCGCGGCGAAGGATCCGCAGCGCGCGGAACAGATGGCGCTGGGCATGGAACCGGATCCGCGAAAGGACGTCCTGGAAGCAGTGCTGTCTGCGCACATCAACAAAGACCCGCAGGTGGCGCTGGACCTTGCTTCAAGGCACCCGGAGATCAGTGAAAAATACCGCAAGCGCATCCTCGAAGCTTGGACAAATCGTGACCCGAACGCTGCCATGGCAGCAGCTGTGAAGGAGATGAGCGCATCGAATAATCCGGAAGTGGTGCGCAATACGATCGAGGAATGGGCGAAACGGGATCCCTCCGCCGCCGCCTCGTGGGCGAACTCGCACGAAGGCCCGGGCCGGGTCATTGCTAGGGCCATGATGCTGGACCGGCAGGCGCAGGAAGAACCGCAAGCCGTGTTGGAGGAATACGCCACGCTACAGCAGGCTGGCGGAGATCCCCGGGAACTCAGCCGTCTCACTAGCACCCTAGCGGGTGCCTTTACTCGCAAGGATCCTGTTGCCGCGCGCACATGGGCAGAGAACCTGCCCGATGGCGATCTGCGGAATCGTGCGCTGCGCGAGGTGGCCGGCGAGTGGGTAAAACAGGATGCCCCGGCTGCCTCTGAATGGATCCGGTCGCTCCCTCCCGGTGAACTGCGGGACAACTCCGCGAAGGATCTGAGCGCTGCCATCGCGGGGCATGATCCAGCAGATGCCTTTGAATGGGCGCGCCACATTCAGAATGGAAAAATGCGTCAGGATGCGCTCGGGACCGTGCTGGAAAACTGGCGGAAAACAGACCCGGAAGCCGCCAGTGCCGCCATGAAATTGTTACCGCAGCCTTGAGCGTGTGACTGGTATTCCGTCACCTGCCATTTGCCAGGGGGCAGACCGCAGGCAAATTCCCGTAAGGTCAGGGCTTCCACTGCCCCACCTGCCGTGACCCGGATATAGTATGACACCAGCAGGAGCAAGCCTCCCGGCCGCAGGTAATCAAGACCCAGCCGCACTGCCGGCAGAGTAGTCTCCGCCCGAGTCATCACCGTTTTATCTCCGCCCGGAAGATACCCGAGGTTGAAGATTACTGCGGCCAATCGCCCCTGGGCGCATTCAGGCAGCCTTTCTCCCCATGCCGAGTGGCTGTCCTGGATCAATTCATAACATCCATCCGGCACCCCCCAGCCCCCCCAGCGTGTTAGGAGCCACTTTGCGGCTTGCCCTTCCTGGTGAGTCGTGGCATGACACAGGTATTCCATTTGTCCGCTGCATGCCTTTCATTACCGATCATTTTCTGCTGGAGTCCAAAATGGCGCGCCGTCTCTACCACGAGGTAGCGGCAGAGCAGGCCATCATCGACTATCACAACCACTTGCCGCCGGCGGACGTGGCTGCGAATCGACAGTTCGGTAACCTGTTCGAAATATGGCTGGAAGGGGATCATTACAAATGGCGGGCGATGCGGTCCAACGGGATCGCTGAAAAGCATATCACCGGTGACGCCTCCCCATACGATAAATTCATGGCGTTCGCGGCTACGATGCCGCACACGCTAAGAAATCCGTTGTTCCACTGGTCGGCCCTCGAGCTAAAGCGCTGCTTCGGCATAGACGAGATCCTGACACCTGCCACCGCCCCGGAGATTTGGAAAAAAGCCAACAAGCGCCTGGCCAAAGCGGACCGGAGCGTCCACGGTATTCTGAAATCCTTTAAGGTGGAAGTCATCTGCACAACGGATGATCCCGCAGATTCTCTGGAGCATCATGCGGTGGTGCGCGAATCAGATTGCCCTGCAAAAATGTTCCCGGCATTCCGGCCGGATGCCTTGCTGAAGATTGATCAGCCGGAGTGCTTCAATGCCAGTGTGCAGCGGCTGGGCAAGGCGGCAGCGGTGGACACCGGCACTTTGGCAGGTCTGGAAAAGGCCATCATCAGGCGCCACGAGTTCTTTCATCAGATGGGGTGCCGCCTGAGCGATCACGGGCTGGCGCAGGTGCCCGCAGCGTTTGCCACTGACAGGCAGGTCGCTGCAGTTTACGCGGCGGCCAGAGCTGGCAAAGCCATCACCCCGGAACAGCGGGAACAGTTTGCCACATGGGTGATGCTGCTCACGGGCCGCCTGGATGCGGCGAAGGGCTGGGTCCAGCAACTCCACGTCGGAGCGCTGCGGAGCAGTAATTCCAAGGCTCTGCGCGGCATAGGAGCGGATGCGGGATTTGACTCTATCGGTGATCTCTCTCAGGCGGATCGCCTGGCCCGGTATTTGGATGCGCTTGATGCTGATGGGCAGCTTCCCAAAACTATTCTCTATAACCTGAATCCAGCGGACAACTATATGTTCGCGGCGATGTGCGGCAACTTCATGGACGGGAAAACACCTGGAAAAGTGCAGTATGGCTCAGGCTGGTGGTTCCTAGATCAGCGCGACGGCATGGAGTGGCAAATCAATGCGCTCAGCAATCTGGGCCTGCTTAGCCATTGGGTGGGAATGCTCACTGACAGCCGCAGTTTTATGAGCTTTTCCCGGCATGAATACTTCCGGCGGATTTTCTGTAATCTCCTTGGCGAGGATGTGCGGCGCGGGGCGTTGCCGGATGACTTTAAGCTGCTGGCTGACCTCGTGCAGCGGGTGTGCTATGGCAATGCTAGACGCTACTTTGAATTCCTAACACTCAACAAACCTTCACTCGCATGACTGAGCACGGCATGATGACTGGCAGTTTCGGGCAGCGGTTCAGTCAAGCCCGGCTGGCCCGTGAGGAGACGCTGGAGGACGTAGCCTTCCGCACGCGGATTTCCGTTCACCGGCTGGCGGACATGGAAAATGATGATCTCTCAAACTTCGCTAACCTGACCTACGCCCGGGGATTTCTGAAGCTCTACAGCCGGTATCTCGGAGTGGATATTACCGAATACCTAGATCAATTCGACACGAGCGAACTGGCTAGTGTGTCGGGCCATGAATATGTCCAGACGGCGAATGCGGTCCACAATTTGCCGACCCTGCTGGTGGTGAAGGACCCTCCAAATCCCCGGCTCTGGCTGGCACTGGCTGCCGCCGCTGCTGCCATCGTTCTCCCGGTGCTATGGGTAAAGTTCAAACCCAGAGAGGATGAGGTGCCCCGGGAAACGCCCCCACCTCAGCCCTCACTTGACGCTGCGGGAGCGCGGCCGGCACCTGCCCCGCCGGCAGACGTCCCTGCCGCTGCGCCGGACCCGGCAGTGGGAGAGCCGTCTGCTGAAGGCGCGGAAGTCAGACCTGCGCTGCCTGCTGTGAGCAAAGTAGAAGTGGTGCCCGAGGATGATGCCGCAGTCCCGGCACCGCCCGCAGAGCTTCCGCCCGCAGAGCCTCCGCCTCCCGGGCCTTCACCTTCCGGGCCGCGCTGAGCTTGTCAGGCCAGAAGTGCGCCGCTTTCCCCATGGAGGGAACTGCGCACAGCTTCCAGCAGCAAGGACAGGGTATAGGGCTTGTGCAGAAAGGTCAGGTCCCTCCTCCTAACCATTTCCAACAGCGCTGCTTTTTCACTGTAGCCACTGCTGAGCATGGACTTAAGGTTAGGATTGATCAGGTAGAACTCCTCCAGAAGATCAACGCCGGAAGCATCCGGAAGCACCACATCACTCATGACGAGATCGATTTCCGCGTGTTGCGCTTGGTAGATTTCCCGGGCGGTGCGTCCGCACTCTGCCGTTGTCACGCGGTATCCGTTTTGACGTAATGCAGCGGAAACGAATGCTAGCACGCCCTTCTCGTCCTCTATGAGGAGAATATGCTGGCCATCGCCCCGTGTTATTCTCCTGGAGACCATGATCTCCGGTTCCGGGGGCAGGATCGAGGGCTCACTGAGAGCCGGCAGCCATAGGTGAAAGGTAGTGCCTTTGCCCGGGGTGGAGGCCATGGTGACCCAGCCGCCGTGCTGCTCGATGACCCCATGCACAACACTCAGCCCCAGTCCCGTTCCCTCGCTGCCTTTGGTAGAATAGAATGGCTCAAAAATCCGGCTGAGCGTGGCTTCATCCATGCCGCATCCCGTATCCGCTACACTGAGCCTGACAAAAAGTCCCTGCACCCGGCGCCCCGCAGGCTGGGCGAATTCTGCATCCTCGCTGTCGAACATGCGGGTGGTGATGTCGATGCTCCCGCTGCCGGGCATGGCGTATCGCGCGTTCACGCAGAGGTTGACAAGGCACTGGTCGATCTGGCCGGAATCCGCGCAGACCGTCCAGAGTTCCGGATCAAGGTGAGTCCGTAGCTGAATGTTTTCGCCGATCACCCGGCGCAACATTTTTTCAATTTGTTGGATGTGCGTATTGAGCCGCAGCTCACTGCGGGAGATGATCTGCTTTCTGCTGAAGGTCAGCAGCTGGCGGGTGAGGCTGGCGGCACTCTCCGCAGCACGTTTGATTTCCCGGATGTCCTCCAGCCATGGTGCCTCCTGCGGTGCGTTTTGAAGGATGGCATCGCTGTAGCCGATGATGGGGACCAGCATGTTATTGAAGTCATGAGCAATGCCTCCGGAGAGCTTGCCCACAGCCTCCATTTTCTGGCTTTGCAGAAGTTGCTCGTGTAGTTTTTCACGGTCTCTCGCGGCCTCCCGGCGCGCGAGGGCGCTGGAAAAAAGCCCTGCACAGAACTGGTGTAGCCGGAAATGGTCACTCTCCCACGACAGCTCTGCGTAGTCAGTCCTAGCAAAGAGAAACCCGGAGATTTGGTCGCCGGCTCCGAGGCTTGATATGGCCAGGCTTCTGATGCCCAGTGCCTGCATGTGGTCCCGTGCGGCTGCGCTATCCGAGCCCAGCGAATCGGCGTTGCTGATGGTCAGCAGATTACCCTGCAGCAGGCAGGGGTTCCCACGTGGGAGAATGGAAGCAGGCATGGTTTTCAGGGGGGGGCGCACCTCCGGGGAACGCAACCAAGCCGTCTCGCAGTGGAGCTTCTGCCGGTCCTCACTGAAGAGGTAAATGCCGGCGGCATCAACGCCCAGCCGGGCTCCCAGCTGCGCCACACTTTCTGAAATCACCCGGCATACATCATCTGGTCCTGCGGCCATGAAATCTGCTGATATCCGCGAGAGAAGTTCTTCGTCTGCCGCCTTGCTTAGCAGGGTCGCATTCGCTTTTTCTAGGATCCTAGCATTTTT
>JAYVJI010000881.1:0-6870 GCA_043769435.1 Verrucomicrobiota bacterium | reverse complement strand
GCACAGGTGGGGCGTCTTTCAGGACGGTCAGAGAATGTCCACCATTTCCGGAGGCCAGCGCATTCAGGGCGGGAGCACGTCTCAGCAGCGACGCCTCCACAGACTTGCGATCGGGTTCGCTCAAGGCATGGTCATAGATCAGGACGGTGGCGATGTCACCGTGGAAAGGCCCCTGGGCATAGGGCGGCTGGGCCGGGTCATTGGAACACAGCCGTCCGCCGATCACCATCTCGTCCAGCCCGATATTGGACTCATGCCGCGCTCTGGCGAGGAGTGGCAGGCCGTCTATGAAAAGCTCACTTCCCTTTGGTCCCAGTTGAGAGCGTACGGTAAAAACATGGAACCCGCCGAATGGCAAATCAGCGGCGAGGTTTCGCCCGGGCTGGAGTAAGTCAGCAAAGCCACTGCAGCCGGCGGATTCCAGATTGAGGACACTCAGGCCATCGGTTTCTGACGGGCCCATATCGAGATTCAGCCCGCTGGTGTAGTCATTCCTGCCGGTCTCAGCGCAGGAAAATATCCCGCGATACGGACCGTTGTTTCCGCGGGGACTGGCCAGCACAAAAACCGTTATTGCCGGTATAAGGCGGCGCGGTCCTGACAATGTTAGGATGTCGTCGACACCATCAAGGCGGATAAAGCCCTCTGCGGTCTCATCCAGCAGCCAGGCCGGGCGCGCGGTTGCTGCTAGCTGAACTGCGGCTGGGCCGCCAGCGGAGTCGAGCCACCGGTCCACCGGGCCGCCGCTGGTGATGGGAGGGAGGGAGATTTTCCGGCGCAGGTCGTTCTGGTCACTGACTGAGAGGGAAAGAATGAGCCCTGCAGTTGAAAGCGGACCTGCTTGCAGAAGGCAGGTGAAGAGTGTGGTGGCAAGGCTGAAGAGAAGGCATTTCATCTTATAAGGGATGGTGATGCGGGCGTGGTCCACCAGCAAAGCCCGCTCCGCGTTGGCGGGCCGCGCCTGTCCGGGAGGTCAGACCGTGGCCGGGTCCGGATGGGTCCAGGGGCTGCGATAGGGCCGCTTGAGCAAGGCGGTCGCCTCGGCATCACCTGATATGGTGCCACTGACTGGATCGTATTTCAGCGTGCGTCCAGTTTGGAGAGCGAGGTTGGCGAGGATGCAACTGGTGCTGGAAATGAATCCCTGCTCGATGTCAGCCACGGGCTTTTCACGGCTGGCGATGCAGCGGAGAAAGTCCCGCATGTGGCCGCGGATGGCGGGCGCGCAGTGCTTCTCGAGGTCCTTTTCTGTCTTGTCTTCGGGGTACTCCTCGAGTTCGTAGGTGACGTCCTTATGGATCGCCTCGCCCTTCCCGCCCCGGGCGGCATAGTCGTAGCTCATGACGCTGGCTTTTAGCGTGCCTTTGTCCCCGTAGAATGTGGCACCCCATGGGTATTTGGAATCCGGGGCATCCCCATAGCTGCGGTGGGTCCAGATCACTTTGATGTCACCGAAGTCAAAAAGCGCGCTCTGGGTATCACTGATATTGGCGGCGCTGGCCTTATCCACAAGGATGCCACCGGTGCTGGAAATGTGCGTCGGCCAGCCGAGGTCAAGCATCCAGCGGACCATGTCGAGCATGTGGACGCACATATCTCCGACGATACCGTTCCCGTATTCCATGAATGCCCGCCAGCTCCGGGGATGGCGCATTTCATTCCATGGCAGCAGGGGCGCGGGTCCGGTCCACATATCATAGTTCAAGTTTGCCGGCGGATCAGTGGCGGCAGGGGACTTCGAGGAACGCATATGATAGTAGCAGTAGATCTCGACGAGTCCCACCTTTCCCAGTTTTCCGCTGCGGATTATTTGTTCTTTGGCCTCCATGAGGTGAGGGGTGCTGCGGCGTTGTGTGCCGATCTGGACGACGCGGTTATACTTCCGCGCAGCGGCCAGCATGGCCTGTCCTTCCACTACATCTAGGCTGATGGGTTTTTGACAATAGACGTCGGCTCCGGCCTTCATGGCCTCGATGGCGGTGAGTGCGTGCCAGTGATCCGGAGTACCTATGAGGACAATATCGAGATCCTTCTCTTTGAGCATTTCGCGGTAGTCGGCATAGAGCCGGGGCGTTTTCTTGGAAACCTGTCGCGCAGCCACCATGGCGCCAGCATCGTTGAGCATAGTGCTGTCAACATCGCACAGGGACACTACTTCCACCGGGGCCACTTGGATGAGTCTGAAAAGGTCGCATTTCCCGTACCAGCCGGTGCCGATGACGCCGACACGTTTCTTCACTGCGGCTGTTTCTTCGCCTCTAGCGGCTAGAGTGGATGCAGCCATCGCGGCTGCACTGGAGGAGATAAATTGGCGACGTTGCATGGTAGCGCGGCTATCCATGGCATTGGCATTTTTGCCAGGCGAAAATTGCGGAGAAAGAACCCGCAGCATGCTCGCGGTTAATTGGGTTTGTCGGCGAGTTCTTCCTCCGTGCTGCGCACATCGATCCACAGTATTTCGCCGTCCGGTCCGTATCTGGGAGCCATGTGCAGCTGGTAGTCATGGGAGAGGCTCCAGAGGATCTGGCGGCGGGTCATGGCGAGCTTTTCGATGCTAACGCTATGTGCCCGGGGCGGGGTGCGCAGGATTTTGTATTGAAAACCACGAAGGGACTCATGCCGGAAAACCTGCGTCAGGGGAACGTCCGTTATCTGGACATTGACCGGCTGGTCAAGCCAGCGGTTGAGAGGCTCATAGCGGGTGAATAGAAACTCGCGCGGCACTACGGCCATGGGATCGCCGGCCTGGAAGCCAGGATACGGGTCGAGGAGGCGGTCGGTGAAGCGACAGGAAGAGAGCAGGCTGAGTGCGGCTGCGGCTAGGATCACGTTGGATTTCATGGGCAAAGGGAATCGGGAAAATTGGTTACTTGGTGCGGCTGATGCCGGATACTGATTGGAGGATGACGCTGACCATCATGTAAGCCATGGTGCCCACGACAACGGCCATGAGCAGGATGATCAGTGGTGTGATCAGTGCCATGCCGCGGTCGATGGTTTTTTGGAGTTCTTTTTCGTAGCGGCTGGCGGCGCGCTCCAGCGCGTGCTCGAGGTCACCGGTTTGTTCTCCCACTGTGATGATGTCGGTCAGGAGCGGCGGGAAGAAGCCGACTTTTTTGAGTGAGCGGGAAAGGCTGCCGCCCTCACCTACCAGAGCGATCACTTTGCCGAGGAGGCCTTTGAGATAAAGGTTCACGGTGGCCTCGCGGGTCAGTTCCAAGGCTCGGAGCAGCGGCAGTCCGTTGCCGACAAGGTTGGACAGCGTTTCTAGAAACTGGACAAAGAAGCGCGAACTGAGCAGTGGCCCGAAGAAGGGCAGGGTGATGCGTTTTTGATCCCATGCGGCCTTATACTTTGGTGAGCCGACAATCTGTTGAAAGGCCCAGACGCCGAGGCCGATGACAAGGGCGATGGCCCACCACCAGCCGAATACGAAGTTGGTGATGCTCATGAGGATTTGAGCACCGGTGGGCAGTGGCTTCCCCATGGATTTCAAAAGGCTGGCCAACTGGGGAATGAGGTAGGATACAAAGAGCAGGGAGACCCCTATGCCGGCCACCATCAGGCAGAGCGGATAGATCATCGCGGTAGTCACCTTGGACTGAAGGTTCTGCACGGAGATGAGGTATTCTGACTGACGCCTCAGAATTTTGGGCAGGGCTCCTGAGATTTCGCCGGCGGCGGCGAGGTTGCAGTAGAGATCCCCAAAGCTGGGGCTGCTGTTGCGCAGTGCATTGGAAAAGCTGGAGCCATCCCGGAGTTTTGACCGCATGAGGGTGGTCACATCTTTCACGCCGCTGAGTTCATCACGGCTTTCCATGATCTTGAGCGCAGGTTCCAACTGAAGGCCTGCTGCGAGGAGGTCGCTCAGTTCCTCCGTCAGCATGACGACATCCTTCCGCTTGAGCTTAACCGGGCCGTCCGGCACTGCGCCGACCGGGAGATTGGCGGCGGCTTTTCCCTGGGATTTGTCCTTACTGTTGCCTGCGGGAGCCGGGAGTTGCTTTACGCCTTGGGCCGGCTTGTTTTCCGGAGCCTTCACTTTTTTCACTGCGTTGGCGGTGGCTCCGGCGCTTTCCTCCTTGGGCTTGAGGGAAACAGGCTGCAGGCCATTTCGGTCCAGACGGCGAAACGCGTCGCTGCGGTCATTCGCGGTTAGTTCCCCGTTTGCAAGGGAGCCGTCTTTTTTGAGTGCTGAATAAGTAAATACTGCCATGGCAGGGGAAGGAGGCGGGTCAGGCTGGGTAGTTAGGTTCAATCCGGCTCACCGAGGATGAGATCGCCAGCGGTGGCGCTAACTACTTCCTCCAGCGTCGTGCTGCCATCCATTATCTTGTAAAGGCCGTAGTCCCGCATGGGGATGAATCCCTCTCTGGCCGCCTGGTTTTTGAGATCGGCCTCGGAGCCCTTTTTCACGATGAGTTCTTCGATCGCTTTGCTCACTACGGCGACTTCATAAATAGCAAGCCGTCCGTAGTAGCCGCTGTGATTACAGGAATCACAGCCACGGGGTTTGGAGGTGAATCCATGCACAGGCTCAGTCACTTTGTAGTAACTCGCAGCTTTCAATTCGGACACGCTGTGAATAACAGGCACACGGCACTTGGGACAAAGCCGGCGCACGAGCCGCTGTGCCAGGAACGCCCGCACGGAGGCCGCAACGAGGAAGGGCTCCACCCCCATATCCACGATCCGCGTGATGCCGGAAATGGCGTCGTTGGTGTGCAGTGTGCTGAACACGAGGTGGCCTGTGAGCGCCGCACGGATAGCCATTTCCACAGTCTCCTTATCCCGCATTTCCCCGACCATGACGATGTCCGGGTCTGCCCGCAGGATACTGCGCAGCGCAGTGGCAAAGTCCAGTTTGATCTCGTGCTTCACCGCGATCTGGACGACGCCCTCGATCTTGTTTTCGACCGGATCCTCGACCGTGACGATCCGGCTGTCCACGGTGTTCAACTCGCTCAGGAAGGTGTAAAGGCTGGTGGATTTTCCGGATCCGGTGGGTCCGGTGATGAGCACGATGCCATTGGGCATTTTCAGCAAGTGGTCGATCACCTGGCGGACCTGAGGGATCATCCCGAGCTTATCGAGGCTGAATTTCTGCTGGTTGAGAAGCCGCAGGGAAACGGTCTCGCCGAGGACGCTGGGGATCGTCGCCACGCGGACGTCGATCTGGTTGCCATCCAACTCGAGTGAAATACGGCCATCCTGGGGAAGGCGGCGCTCTGCGATGTCCAGGCGGGACATGATTTTGAGCCGCGCGATCACCATGTTTTGCAGGGCCTTGATGTTCTCCGGCACCGGTACATCCACCAGCAGGCCATCGATCCGGTAGCGGATGCGGAGGCTGCTTTCCATCGGCTCCACATGAATATCCGTAGCCCGCTGCTGGAGTGCTTGACGTATGATTTGATTTACGAACTTCACCACACTGGCCTCGTCATTGTCTTCATCGAGAATGGTGGTCTCCTCGTTCATATCGAGCGAATTATCGTTCATATCCCGGCCTCTGAGGATGGCCTCGAATGTGTCTGCGCCCACACCGTACATTTTTTGAATGCCGGAGAGGATGCGCGTCCGGCTGGCCATGTGCCACTGGATGCGGTAGGGCACAGACTGGACTACCGCCTGGCGGGCGTGGTAGTTGAATGGGTCGTAGGTGCAAAGTGCGAGGACTTTGCCGGTGTCGTCCTCACGCGTGGCGCTGGATGGCTTGGGCGCTGCTTCGGTTCCGTTCTCATCTTCCTCATCAGCCATCATTTCCTCGGGCTGGCCAAACCAGAGCGGCAGCAGGCGGTGCTTCAAGACTACCGCAGCGGAACAGATTTCCTTTAGCCGGCGGCTGTTCTTTGGTTTGATATCTGCCTCCCACGGCATACGTAGATTCGCGCTCAGTGCCTCGAGAAAATCTTCTTCCACCATCTGGTGAGAATCTATGAGATCCTCCACTACGGAGCGTTGACCGCTGTTGGCCTCTTCAATGATTTTTTCCACGGTTTCCATATCCTCGGCGGCTCCGGACTTGGCGGAGCGCAAAAGGATGTCATTCATGCGGCTGGCGATTGAGGACATTGCGTTTATATAAGTGTCAGGGTGTTGGAACTGGTCGGGCATCCGATGGGGGCACCGGATTCTTTTGACAAGGGCTTAGGCGGGCATGTTCAATGTCCTCACCCGGTCAGGTCACCGCATGCGCGGGCTAAAATATATGTCCGGTCCTTCCGCTCCAATGAATGGCTGTCGGCATTCCGGAGACGGGCGGACGTGCGGGGTATACGGGGTATACGGATTTCATACTGTATTTCTGTTGGCAGGATGATGGATATGGAATAGCACGGCAGCCATGAATACCTGTAAAACTCTATATCACGGAATGATCTCTACGGCTTTGATTCTGGCAGCCCAGCTGGCGGCTGGCGGCGCGCCTAAAGCCAAACCAAAAGTGGCGACTGTGGAGATTCCGCCCGGCATCGTTTCTCAGGAATTCATCTATGAATCGGCACCGTTTCCGGAGTGCCATGCCTCTACCTTGGTGGAGACCGCAGCGGGTACGCTGATGGCGGCGTGGTTCGGAGGGACGGAGGAAAAGCACCCGGATGTCTGCATCTGGACGGCGCGGCGCAGTGCGGACGGGTGGGCCGCTCCGGTGAAAGTGGCAGACGGGTTGCTGCCAGATGGTAAACGGGTGCCCACATGGAATCCAGTTCTTTTTCAGCCGAAAGACGGGCCGCTTCTGCTTTTCTATAAAGCAGGTCCGGCACCAGACCGTTGGTGGGGATTACTGCGCCGCTCCAGCGATGACGGTCTCACCTGGAGTGAGCCGGAGCGCCTGCCGGACGGGATTGCGGGCCCAGTAAAAAACAAGCC
>JAYVJI010000880.1:0-2316 GCA_043769435.1 Verrucomicrobiota bacterium | reverse complement strand
ACCGCGAGGGCATCGAGATGCCGGGTATCGAAGAAGCCGAAGAAAGGTTCGTCGCGTGTTGATACGCCATCGAAAAGCATCTGGGCAGTGGCTACGGTGGCGAAGACGGGATGGTTTTGCACAATGGCGCGCCACATTCTTAACTCCGCATCGGGCATCGCTTTGAAAAGCGAGTCGAGATTCTCCACCAAGAGCACAATGGTGCGCCCACCGAGGTCGCGCAGGAGTGCTTGTCCGAGCAACTGTTGAGCCCTAGCGGCATCCTGGCCGATGATGCCGGTAAGGGTTTTGGCGGAAAATTCCGCAGGGTATCGGTCTATCAGCCCGCGATAAATCTGAAGCAGGAAGCGGAGGAAGCTGGTGGCGATCCCGTCTTCATTCAACCATACCATACGAAGCGCAGGCTTTCCCGCAGGGCGGCATCCTCCTCCGCCCTCTGGCTCAGCCGGTAGTGGATGAGCTTTACGAGATGCGTCTTTCCGATGCCACGCGGGCCGATGAAGAGGAGGTGCGTATGTAAAGCAACGTATTACGGCCTCAGGTCTTTGCGGGTGGGCTTTATCAACCGTGACGGGCCTGTCGCTTCAGCAGGGATTGTGGTCTCGTTGGTGCCTGGCGGGGTTCAATTGGGGCCATGTGCTGGCTGATCAGGGCAGGCGGGCGCTCGGTGCGGCCTGATCTGGTGTAGTCGCCCCACACCATGATCGCCGCTTCCGGGGCGCTGAGTTTCAGGGGCTCCGTCAGATAGGTGAAGAGCATTTCTGCAAGGCGGAGCAGGGCGATGCCGTCGGTCTTGCCAGTGCGCTGGTGGAGCCACTCGCTGAGTGCGGAAAATGCAGCATAGGCGGAGGGCTGGCTGGCAAATATCGTGGCGGTTACAGTGGGGAAATTGCCGCTATTGGCGATCAGGTCATGCCAACGCGCGAAGCGGCGGATGGCCTGAAGCTGGGCAAAGGTCATGTCAGCTGTGGAGAGCAACTCGTAGGGGGGAAGCCCGCTGTAGACCATACGGTAAGTAGTGTCATGCCGGATAATCGGTGTGCCGCGCAGCCGCTTCAAGATGCCCACCTGGATTTCCTGTGGTCGCAGTGCCGCGAGTCTGTCAAAGCCTGTGGCAAAGGACTCCACAGTCTCACCCGGCAATCCTGCAATAAGGTCTGCGTGGACATGGACGCCGGTGTGGTCGCGCAGCCAAGTGAGGTTGGCCTCTACTTTAGCGTAGTCGTTTCTCCGGCTGATATTAGCGGCCACGTCCGGATTGAAAGTCTGGATGCCAACTTCAAACTGGAGAGCCCCTGGCGGGAAACGCACGATGACTTCCCGCAAGGCATCCGGCAGCCGGTCCGGGATCATTTCGAAATGAAAATAACGGCCTGGTTTCCACTGGCTGAGGCAAAACTCAAGAATCGCACTGCCAACGCGGGCATTGAGATTGAATGTCCGGTCCACAAATTTCAGGTGCTGAGCCCCCCGCTCGAGGAGCGCTTTCATCTCATCCAAAAAGGCCTCGACCGGCACGGCCCGCACGGGAATGTCCAATGAGGACAGGCAGAATTCGCAGGAGAAGGGACAACCGCGCGAGGCTTCCACATAAGTGATACGATGTGCCAGATCCTCCGCACTGTAATATTTGTAAGGAAGCTGGATCGAGGTAAACTGTGGCAGCGGTGCCGCGATGACCCGGGGAACGTCTCTGCCGCTGAGAAGTTCCCGGCAGATGCGGGGAAAGGTCAGGTCTGCTTCCCCTGTAATGGTGCAGTCTGCCATCCTGACAATTTCCTGCTCAGCGGTTTCATAGCTTACCTCCGGTCCACCGAGTATGATTTTCAAGTCAGGCTGGATCCGCTTCAACAATGAAATCAGTTCAGTTGCCAGCGTGACGTTCCAGATATAAACGCCGAGCGCGACGATGCGCGGCTGTCGGTTGAGCAGGTTTTCCGCTATCTCCAGCGCCCTGCGGTTGAGATCAAACTCCACAATTTCTGCCTGAGGGGCAAGGTCTCCGAGATTGGCCATCAGATAGCGAAGGCCAAATGAAGCGTGAATATAGCGCGCATTGAGCGCTGTGAGCAGGATTTGCATGAGCGTTCAGTCCAGGGCCGGGTAGTTGGCCGCTACCCACGCGAGGGCCTCTTCGCGTGTTGGCACAAGGCCTTCCAATTGGGCATCCTGCACGGCAGAGAGGATATTGCCCAGCGCTTCTCCAGCAAGGTAGCCCGCCGTCATGAGATCGTGCCCATTCACAAGGCGGGGAGGGATCACTGGCGCGGCGGCGTATTCCTCCTGCCTCGCACGCAGGTAATCGTAGTTTTCTAG
>JAYVJI010000879.1:0-7749 GCA_043769435.1 Verrucomicrobiota bacterium | reverse complement strand
CCTCATCGCTTACTCTGCCAGCATCGGTGGCCTCGGGACACCCGTAGGAACACCACCGAATCTCATCGCGCTCGGCTACCTGCGCACCATCGCCGGGATTGATGTCAGCTTCCTAGACTGGATGAAGGCCGGGGTGCCCCTCGTGATTATCCTGACAACTTTTTTGATCTGGATGCTACGGCCCCGGGGGATGAAATTCAGTGACCGCGCTAGCATGGACAAGGAACTCTGTGCCCAGCGCAAGGCGCTCGGAGCGCTGACGCGGGGAGAACTGAACACCGGCATCATCTTCGTCCTCGCCGTCGGCCTCTGGATGTTCCCCGGTGCCATCGAACTGCTGACTGGTGAGAAAAAGTGGGGAGCAGACTGGATGGCCCGCTACCTGCCGGAGGAAGCTGTGGGCCTCCTCTGCGGACTCTTGGTCTTTGTGCTGCCGGTGAACTTCAAGCAGGGCACTTTCACACTCACTTGGAATGAGGCCGTGCGGATTGACTGGGGCACGATTTTTCTCTTCGCGGGAGGACTCTCGCTGGGGACCCTGATTTTCGAAACTGGGCTCGCCAAGTCCATGGGATCAGGCATCTCCGGGTGCCTGGGCTCACCCGGGCTATGGGTGCTGGTGGCCGTGGGCATCATCATCAGCCTAGTGCTGAGTGAGGCCACCTCCAACACCGCCACCGCTAACGTAATGGTGCCGATCTTCGTGGCCATGGCCGCCGCCTCCAGCCTGCCTGCGGAGCCCATCTGCCTCGCCGTGAGCCTAGCTTCCAGCTTCGGCTTTATGCTGCCAGTCTCCACCGGCCCGAATGCCCTCGCTTACGGCACCGGCCTCATTCCCCTGTCCCGCATGATCCGCAGCGGCTTTTGGCTTGATGTCGCTGGAGCCGTCTGCATTTGGCTGGTGATCCGGGTGATTTACCGGTAATCCAGATTTATTTTCTTGCTGCTCCCAGTGACTTTTCAGCACATCCCATCCGCACCATCATGAAATCACTTCTGTTACTAGCTCTTTCGGTTCTGCTCTCTGCTGGGGCGGATTTTCAGCCCGCTGCGGACGTCGTCACGCTGCACTATGAAGGCTCAGCGCAGCCAGGTGAGTTGACGTGTCCGGTGCATTACTACCTTTGGTTGCCGCCCGGTGTGGCGCAGGTGCGGGGCATCCTCGTGCATCAGCATGGCTGTGGCAGCGGTGCGGAGAACGGATGTCTCGCCGCAGCGGAGGACCTGCACTGGCGGGCGCTAGCGGAAAAGCACCGCTGTGCCTTGCTGGGAACGTCATACCGTGCCGGCGATCATAACTGCGCCGCGTGGGCTGATCCCCGCCGCGGCGCGCACGCTCATTTCCTGCGCTCACTGAAGGAACTGGCGACAAAGACGCGCCATCCTGAGCTGCTCACCGCGCCGTGGTGTTTATGGGGGCACAGCGGCGGCGGCTGGTGGGCCAGCACCATGCTCGCACTGGAGCCAGAGCGCTGCGTGGCGGTGTGGCTGCGCAGCGGATCCGTCTTCGGCACCCGCCCGGCGGAGGATGACGACGCGCCGCCGCCGCCCGTGCCGGAAGCCGCGCTCCGCGTGCCGGTCATGGCCAGCGGCGGCTCGCTGGAGTTGAAAGATGACCGCTTCCGCTCTGCCTATCAGAGCAGCCTAACGCATTTTCAGACATGGCGTAAGCGAGGTGCCCTCATCGGCTTCGCCGCTGATCCGGCAGCGAATCACGAGTGCGGGGGCTCGCGTTATCTGGCCATTCCGTTCTTCGATGCCTGCCTGCACGCCCGGCTTCCGGAGAAGCCGGGACCGCTGCGCGCCATGAGCGGCGCAGCATGGCTGGCCGCGCCACTGAGCGCTGAAATTTCACCCGCCGCCGCCTATCATGGCGACCCGCTGGAGGCCGTGTGGCTGCCGGACGAAACAGTGGCCCGCGCCTACTCCGCCCAAATGAATTCCGGGCGCGTGCCTGACACCACGCCGCCGCCGCCGCCGTACGCCGCAGGCTTTGCGGATGGCGTCCTGACATGGCAGGCGAAGGCCGACTTCGAAAGCGGCCTCCGCGGCTTTCTCATCGAACGCGATGGTCAACCCATCGGCACTGTGCCGGATCAAATGGACGAGCGCACCGTTTTTCAGGGCCTGTCTTTTCACGATACGCCGTCGCAGCCCGTGCCGCAGATGCGCTATGCAGATGCCGCAGGGAAAACCGGCGCGGTCTATCGCATCACTGCCGTGAATACCTCCGGGTTGAAATCCGCAACTGCGGCCAGCGTCACCGTGGCCGTTCTGCCGTGGTCGCAGCGGGAGAAAAGCATCGTCTACGGTGAGCATGGAGGCACGCCGCTCACTCTGGATGTCTTCCATCCTGCGGCAGCAAAAAACGGAGCGGGCGTGATCCTGCTGGCCAGCGGCGGCTGGGCATCCTCGCGTGGTATGATAAACAGTGACTTCGCCGCGCCATATCTGGAGCGGGGCTATACGGTCTTCGCCGTCGTCCATGCCTCGTGTCCGCCAGTCATGATCCCGCAGATCCTTCCTAGCGTGCATCGAGCCGTGCGCTACGTGCGCCACCACGCGGCGCGCTATGGCGTGGACCCCGCGCGGCTGGGCATCACAGGCGGTAGCAGCGGCGGCCACCTTGCCCTTATCATCGCCACCCAGGGCACCGCCGGCGACGCGCAGGCCGCTGATCCCGTGGACCGGGAAAGCAGCGCCGTACAAGCTGTCGCGTGCTTCTTTCCGCCCACAGATTTTCTGAACTACGTGAAGCCCGGTATCAATTCCCTCGACGAAAGCGTGCTGAAGAACTTCCAGAAATTCATAGGCGATGTCCCCGCCGATGCCGTGTCGCGTGATGCCCTAGGGCGCCGCATTTCCCCGCTCTATTCCGTCACCGGAAGCTCCGCGCCCTCCCTGCTCATCCATGGCGACCAGGACTGGCACGTCCGCCCACATCAGTCATCCAGCTTCGTAGAAGCCATGCAAAAAGCCGGAGCCGCCGCGAGGTTGATAAGAAAACCCGGCGCTGCGCACGGCTGGAAAAACATGGCCGCAGAGCTAGCACACTGTGCGGACTGGTTTGACGCACATCTCACAAAGGTCATGAAGTAAGCAGGTAAGCCGGTTGGTTGGCAGGCCTCCGCTCCCGCCTTGCGGGGTCTGTGCTTGGCTGGCTGCACCAGCCAGAGAGCGCAGGGGGGACACCTAGCATGCTTCTGGTCCTGCAAAGAGCGTTTCCAGTCCAGCAAAGTGATATGGCGCTCATTGTCCAAGCGTGGCTTCGTCCGGGGCTTCGTGTGGCTTCGTCCGGGGCTGCATTTCCTGCTCGACAAGCCGCCGCAGGCCGCTTTGTTCTCCCACAGGTCCATGTCCACCCCCGAGCCACACCCACTCTATTACCAGTGTCAGCGCTGCACCGCGTGCTGCCGCTGGCCCGGGGACGTGAAGGTCACGGACCGGGAAATTTCAACCATCTCAGCTTTTCTCAACATGCCTCCAGAAGCATTTGTGCAGCGCTACACCCGCTTGAGGGTCAGCCGTCAGGGGCTTTCTCTCATCGACAGGCCAGACCATTCCTGCATTTTTCTGGAGGGGAGTGATTGCGTCATCAATGATGTCAAACCGCAGCAGTGCCGGGATTTTCCAAATAAATGGAATTTCCCCGGCTGGCGGCAGGTGTGTGATGCCTTGCCAGTATTTGTTGAAAATCAAGAAAAGCTGAATATTCAGCCTGCGTCTCAGGCTTGAGTGAATCTAATATTTGATAAAAAATGCAGATAATTTCAGAAATGAAGAGACACCCGGCGCATTCCGTCGTAGTCTGTGACCCCAACTTAGGAGGAGACCAATGAAAAGCTCAACTATCCGCCGCATCATCGCTGTCAGTGCCATGACAGCTGCCATCCCGCTCGCCGCGCTCGGCGTGAAGAATCTGGTATACTTCCGGCCAGGGAAGAAACAAAGCCAGCAGCTGGTATTCAGCCGTGAAGGCGACAAAGAAATTATCCACGTGGGCAGCGGAGATGGAGCCTTGATACAGGAGGCACTGAGAGCGCTTCCTGAGAAAGGGGGGCGGGTGGTCCTCTCTGCTGGCACTTACCTCATAAATGTGCCGATCGTGATGGACCGCAACGACCAGGAATTGGTCGGCGATCAGGAGCGCACCGTACTCCTCCTGGCCCCTAGGGCAAACATTCCGCTCCTCGTCATCGGCAGTATGGATACCCCTGTCAAGCACCGCGTCTCGGGGGTGCAAGTCAGGAAGCTCACTCTGGACGGCAACCGGCAGCAGCAGGACAGTGAATGCAATGGCGGTCCCTGCGATGCCGGCGGCCTTTCATTTATCCGGAACAACGCCCTCACTATCCGTGGGGCAGAGGATACCCGCATCGAGCACGTCACCGCCCGGCGAGCCCGCAGCGGCGGGGTTGTTCTGGAAAAAGTCTGCAGACGCATTCACATCAGCGATTTCACTTCGCTTGATAATCATTTTGATGGATTCGCGGCCTACGAGACGGAGGAAAGCTTCTTCACCCGCATGTTCTTGCACGAGAACAGATCTGCTGGCATCAGTGCAGACATCCGTTTCAACAGAAACATCATTTCCCACACCAGGCTCGAGAACAACGGTAGCCAGGGGATTTTTATGCGGGATAGCAATTTCAATAACTTCTCCCGGCTAACTATCAACAAAAGCGGTGCTCAAGGCGTCTTCATTGCCCAAGCAGACGATGCGGTGAATACTCCCTGCACGGGAAATCTTTTTTCCGACATTTCCGTCTCTTTTAGCAAGGGCGTTGGATTTCGTGTGAACGATGTGAGTTGTGTCGCGAATATGCTGGCCAACAGCCACTTCACCGCCAACGCCGAGGGGGCAGTCAGTGAGGCGGCAGAGAAGCTCCTAACGCAAACCAATGTCGTCATCCATGTGCCCGAGCCCACGGTGATACCGAATCCCGCGGCCATCACTACCACAGCCGCTGCCGAACCAGTCCACTGATCACCCGGCGGATCGTCCGGTAATACCTGCTTTTTGGCCTTTGCGGTCCGGAAAAGGTCGTGTCATGGGTAATGGCGGGGATAATTTCCCGCCCTGTGCTCTCCGGCACCCGCAATAATAATCCCACTTCATCCATTCAAACCGCCGCGCTGCGGCTCTATCGTGTCCGACACACCTTCTCCTGATCCCGTCATTTCTTCTGCTGAAATTCCCACACCTCCTCCGCTGCTGTTCACAGATCTGGGTCTATCGCCCACTGTGATGGAAGGCGTAATCGCTGCTGGTTACGAAAAACCTACTCAAATCCAGGCCCAAGCCATCCCCGTGATCATGAGTGGCCGAGACGTCATCGGATCCTCGCAGACGGGCTCCGGCAAAACTGCGGCCTTCGCGCTCCCTATATTGAGCAAGCTGGGAACTCCGGGTGGTCTGCGTTGTCTCATTCTGGAACCCACCCGTGAACTCGCCGCTCAGGTAGAGGACCAGTTTCTGAAATACGGTGCCGCCACTGGCCTGCGCAGCTTGCTCGTGCATGGCGGCGTGGGCTACGGGAAGCAGCGTGAAGGGCTCGAGCAAGGGGTGGACGTGGTCATCGCCACCCCCGGTCGACTGCAGGACCACATGCAGCAAAAAACACTCAGTCTGGATAAGATCGAAATTCTGGTCCTTGATGAAGTGGACCGCATGCTGGACATGGGCTTCATGCCGGATGTCCGCCGTATCGTCGGACGCTGTCCTGAAAACCGCCAGACGCTGTTTTTCTCTGCGACCGTTCCGCCGGAGATTGCCTCCCTTGCCGGGTTCGCTCTGAAGAATCCGTTCAAGGTGGAAATAGGTCGGCCGCGCATGGCTGCGAATACCGTCAGCCATTTCTTTTACCCAGTGAATCGTCTCCAGCGGGAAGAACTGCTCCTCGCCCTGCTGGAGGAAACAAATTTCAAAAGCGTCATGGTCTTCACCCGAACCAAAGCGGACGCAGATTCCCTCGCTGCTAAAGTCAACCGGAGTGGTGCCAGCTACCGTGTGGCGGTCATGCACAGCGATATTCCCCAGAAAGACCGCACCCGGGCGCTCCAGGGATTCCGCACCGGGGACTTCGACGTCATCATCGCTACCGACCTCGCCGCCCGCGGGCTCGACATCAGCAACGTGAGCCATGTCATCAACTACTCTGTCCCGGAGAATCCCGAGGACTATGTCCACCGGATCGGCCGGACCGGTCGCGCTGAAAAGGAAGGCGACGCCTTCACCATCATCAGTGCAGATGAATTGATCTATGCGGAGAACATCGAGCGCTACATCAACCAAAAAGTGCCCCGGAGAAGGCTGGAAACCTTTCCCTACGAATACACCACCCTCCTTGACGATAGCCGTCAGGCCCAGGCCCACCTGCGGGCCAATATCGGTCGCAGCAGGTCAAAGCTGACCCGCCGCCGCTGAGCCAAAGCCAGCGCAGCACTCGTCACGCACATGTCCCCCGCTGCGCGCGCTTCTTACTTCCGGTCCCTTGCTAGGATGACTGGCGCCGGGATATCTATCACCAGAGCGACGGAACTGGGAGCCAAATACGCGGATGACAAGACACTGCGCAGCGCTGCGGTGCAACTGCGCCGCGGACTAGACGAAGGGAAGACGATAGCCCAGGCGCTGCATGGCCAGCTCCGGGACATGGAGTTCCGCATCATTGAGGCGGCGGAAAAAGGCGGACGCCTTCCGGATGGTTTCCAGCACCTCACCGAGTACTATGATGTCATGGCTTCAGCGCGGCAAAAAATGCTCTCGGCGCTGGCCTACCCCGTGCTGCTCCTGCACGCGGCTACCGTGCTGCCCGCGCTCACCATGGCCGTCATCACAGGCGCTCCCGTGCTGCCAGCAGTCTTGCAGTCACTGTTTTGGATCTATGTTATCATCGCAGCCTGCTGGATTCTCTGTGTCCTCCTGCAACGCGCAGGACGTTTTAGCGTAGCCGTCGACACCATTCTCTGCGCCATACCTGTTTTCGGGAAATGTCGGCGCCTTTTTTCCCTCACTAGGTGGTATGCCGTTCTGCATTTCCATGTGGTTAGCGGCCAGAGGTTGTCCGATGCCTTCAGCGCAGCAGGTGATGCCTGTGACACCGCAAGCATCGCCGCCGCCTCCCGTAAGCTCGCGCAAATAACCGCCGGAGGCGACAGTGCCGGTGCCACGATGCTGCAGCAGTCAGCCTTTCCCGGCGAATGCGCCACCGGTTTCACAGTAGCAGAAGAGACCGGGAGCCTTGATGTAGAGACTGCCGATCGCGCCAAAAGCTGTATGATCGACGCCAGCCGCGCGCTGGCTCTCGTAGCAGAGTGGCTGCCCAGGCTGATCTACTTTGGCGCATTGGCTTACACCGCATGGCAGATATTGAATATAGGTGCCGCCTCCATGAAGGACACCAGCGAAGCCATGAAGGAACTGGGGTAAACCTGAGACGGAGGGAGGAGGAGGAAGTTTTTAACCCGGCTTATTAACTGCCCGGCCCGATGAGGCCATCCACGGCCTTCTCCGGCCCCCTGCCGCGGACGGCCAGCCATTGCCGGTGAATCCAGCGGTGGCGGCGCTCCAGTGACGAAGTGCGTGGCATTGACAATGCCGCCCACGGTAGTGGTGGTGGGCGAGAGGATGGGCGCGGCCGCTGCGGGCAGGATGACGATTAGGGCGCTGAGACGGGCTAAAGCCCGAACTCCAACAGCGGTGAAAAGTGTGTGGAGCGTTTTCATGGTGGATAGGTTGGAGTTCGG
>JAYVJI010000878.1:0-11856 GCA_043769435.1 Verrucomicrobiota bacterium | reverse complement strand
GGATCGCGTCTTGGCCCGCGCAGCGATAGCGCGGCTGTGCTTGCAGCCCAGCCGGTAGCGCAGGCGGCCCGCCTACCCAGGAAAGACTGCCCACGCGGCAACGGCTGGCATACAGCATCGGTGTTTCCGGGTGATCAAATGCGACGACAATTTCCCGTGTCGCGAGGCGCTTTTCTACGATGACGTAGGCTTCCTTGTAGGTATTGCTGGCAACACCGAGGCCTTTTCGCTGGCCGAGCGTGTAGAGATGGATGCCGCGATGACTGCCCACCACCCGGCCTTCGGCGGTGATGATGTTGCCTGGTTCATCCGGCACAAAGGCCCGGAGGAAATCGCTCATCCTGACCTGGCCGATAAAGCAGATGCCCTGGCTGTCCTTCTTAGCCGCCGTGCTGAGACCCAGCGCAGCGGCCCTTTCCCTGACTTCCGGCTTGAGCATCTCTCCGATGGGGAAAAGCGCATGCCTCACCTGGTGCTGCTGGAGCAGGGCGAGGAAATAGGTCTGATCTTTGTTAGGATCAAGGCCCCGCAGGATGCTGGAAGGGCCGCCGGCCTGATGCCGGACGCGGGCATAGTGCCCCGTGGCCACGTAGTCGTAGCCTTCCTCTAGGCCCCGCATCAGAAAGAGCCCGAACTTGATCTCCCGGTTACACATCACATCCGGGTTGGGCGTGATGCCGGTGCGGTAGCCGTCCAAGAGATAGCGGACGACTCGCTCGCGGTAGCCCTCCATGAGGTTGATGACCTGAAACGGAATGCCTAACTGATCTGCCACGCTCCGGGCATCTTCGATATCCTGCTGCCACGGGCAATCCCCGAGGATTTTCTCCTCGTTGATCCAGTTCTTCATGTAGGCTCCTGTGACGTGGTGGCCCTGCTCGAGGAGGAGCGCCGTGGCCACGCTGCTGTCCACGCCGCCGGACATTGCTGAAAGAATCCTAGCCATGTGCGGCGGCTGCTCAGGTCACCTGTGTCCCCCGGTGCCGCGGCGGGCACTGGCCTTGAGCCGCAGTGCATTCAGGGAAATGAAGCCGGTCGCGTCATTCTGGTTATAGCTCTGCGTGGGGTCCGCCTCCATGGTCGCGATGGCTTCGTCATATAAGCTGAGCGCACTCTTACGGCCGGCGGGCATGATGTTGCCTTTGTAAAGCTTGAGCCGCACTTCACCGCTGACGAATTTCTGGGAATCTGTGACCATGGCTTGGAGCATGTCGCGCTCTGGAGAAAACCAGAAGCCATTGTAGACGAGTCCGGCATATTTCGGGATGAGGCCGTCACGGATGTGCATGACCTCGCGGTCCATGGTGATGCTCTCCATCTGGCGGTGGGCCATGTAGAGGATGCTGCCGCCGGGAGTTTCATAAATGCCGCGGCTCTTCATGCCGACGAAGCGATTCTCCACCATGTCCACGCGCCCGCAGCCATGGGCTCCGCCGAGGGCATTCAGCACCCGCATGATTCCATAGGGCGACATGAGTTCGTAGCCGTCGCGATGCCCGCCAGATTTGATGCTGAGTGACTGCATCAGCGTCGTCACGTTGTCCGCCATGAGACCCACGCAGTTCCCCTTTTCGAAAAGCAACTGCACGTATTGAGGGCGGTCGGGAGCATCCTCCGGAGCAACACTGAGCTTATACATATCCCGCACATCCGGGGTCGTTCCATCGAACCATGTGTCCTCCAGCATGCCTGCTTCAAAGCTGATGTGCAGGAGGTTGCGGTCCATGCTGTAGGGCTTTTTGGCGGAAGCCTGCACGGGGATTTTGTGCTTCTCAGCATAGGCTATCATTTCCGCGCGGCCGGGGAATTCCGCACGGAATTCCTCCATGCGCCAAGGCGCGATGACCCGGAGCCGCGGGGAAAGCATCGCCGCGCCCAGCTCGAAGCGCACTTGGTCATTACCCTTGCCGGTGGCGCCGTGGGCTACGGCATCGGCACCTTCTTTCTGGGCGATCTCCACCATGCCGCGGGCGATGCAGGGCCGGGCGATGGATGTCCCCAGAAAATACTGACCTTCATAGATGGCTCCGGCCTGAAACATGGGAAAGATGAAGTCGCGGGCAAATTCTTCACGCAGGTCGCCGAGGTAGTATTTATCTGCCCCGGTGGCCAGAGCCTTGGCCTCGAGTCCGTCCAGTTCCTCTTCCTGGCCCACGTCGGCACAGTAGGCGATGATCTCACAATGGTACTTGTTCTTGAGCCACGACAGCAGCACGGAGGTGTCCAGTCCACCGGAATAGGCAACGACGATTTTTTCATGGAATGTGGAGGCGCGGGTATGAGGAAAATGGATAGGAAGGAAGGAAGGCGAGGAAAGCACACCAGCCCCGCTGCGCAAGTCCCGGATGGAGTTTTCAAACAGCTTGATCCGGGTGTGCCGGGCGCTGGCGTGGCTTCGTCTGTGCGGCACAGCCTGACACAAAAATGCCGCTTCCCTGCAGAGGAAGCGGCATGATTGATTTAGGCGCTCAGGCCAGGGACTCAAGGCGACGGACGATCTCTGCGCGAGGCTGCACCCCGGTGCTCTTGTGCTTCAACTCACCGGCTGCGAAGTAATAAAGAGCCGGGATGTTGCGGATGCCGTATTGAACAGCAAGGTCCTGCTCAGTGTCGACGTCTACCTTGACGACTTTGACGGTGCCTGCTTTCTCGGTGGCTATCTCATCCAGCACTGGCCCCAGCATTTTGCAGGGTCCGCACCACTCCGCCCAGAAGTCTACGACTACGGGAACAGCGGATTGGAGGACTTCCTTTTCGAAATTATCCTTGGTGGCGATGACGACTGCGGGACTGGCCATAGGTTATGAGTGGTTGAAAGGTGGTTGATGGAATATAAGGGGGGGAGGGAACTGGCGACACGTAGTGCGCCTGCCAGCCATGATGTCAATGGATGTTCTCCCGGGATCATCCGGCTGCCCCGGCTGCCTGGCCGGCGAGGGCAGCCCGCGCTTTTTCTGCGGCGATGGCGGCCCGGCGCTGGATCTCCTCCGGGGAGGGCAGGCTGGCGAGCACATCATCCGGAATGAGTCCGTCGCTGGCCAGTTTTGTCAGGCACTTGCGGCGCTCCGTCAGCGCCTTGGATGCGTCCCGCTCCTTGCTGAAGCGGCTCTTGGCAGCCTCGCTCCGCTCCCTCAGGCGGTTATAGATGTTCCCGCCGAGCAGTGAAGAAATGTCCACCTTCATTTTCTCCCGGCCGAGGTCTGATTCGCTGACGGGTTCACCGTTGATGGGGCCGCCACTGTATTTGGGAAACATGATCGCCACTTCCGGGCACACTCTGGAGCAGGCCGGGCAGTTCGTCTTGCAGTTGTCCTGGTTCTGGACCTGGATTTTATTTTCCTGACTGACTCCGTATACATCAAACAGGCAAAAGCTCAGGCACTGCATGCAGTTGGTGCAGCGGGAATAGTCGATGACCGGGAACCATGGTTTCCACATGCCGGGCCGGTTCATGGGCCGGTCGCCACGGCAGGCATCCACAGCGTCTGCGGCCTGCTCTGCCTCCAGTCCGGTGATGTCCCGCGTGTGCAAGCTGACGGCACCGGCGGCATCCTCTATTTCGGGAGCAACCGCGCCGGGCCACTCACCGAGAACGATCAGGGTGTTTTCCTCAGGCAGGCCGGCAGCGCTGCCGGTGGTACTAACCGAGTATCCCCGGTCCAGCAGGGCGGACAGGAGGGATGACCTACGGGAGGATGCGAGCCTAGCGGCTCCAGTTCCCTCAAAGAGCAGGACGTGGCATTCAGGTGAGACGGGCATATCGTTGGGATAGGAGGTGTAGGCAACTGAGGTGTGGGCAGCTGGATCAAAACGGCCTCCCTCGGCGCGGGCGACCAGGTCTCGCAGCGGGTTCATCCTTGGCCTCAAGCAGAGTTTGCTGGGTTTCGGGCGCTAGGTTTGATCCTGTCAGCCACGCCTGAGCGGCATCGGGATCACGCTTCATCCACTTGGGAAAGCTCTGGGTCAGAGACTCCTGCCGCATTTTCTCATCAGTCATGGTGGAGGCCCAGATGACTGCGCTGTCCGGTTCTTTCTCCATGAGTTCAGTGGTCAGGCCATTGATTGCAAAATCGCGGTTACGTCCCTCGGGCATTCCCTTCACCCATTCCGAGGCCGCCATGGGGTCATTCCTTGTCCACTCAGTGGAGACCTGCATACTCACTTCCGGCTGCTTTTCCTCAGGCAATGACTCGATGTGCGTGGAGGCTTTGGACGGATCCCGGGATGCCAGCCCGCGCAGACTTGCCTCCCTGAGCTGATTTCCTGCTTCCGGTGCCAGCTTGGCTGCGGCGGTATCCGCTTTTTCAAAGTCCCAGTCCCGGTATCTCCAGCTGTCGTTGAAAATTTTTGCCTGTTCCTCAGGGGACTGCTTTGCCGCCCAGACCAAGCCTTGCTTTTCGTCTTTGGCGATCAGCGCCTGCCCATAGGCGGGCAACGCCAGCTTTTTCTGCTCGTCGGTGAGCTTGTTGCCATTGATGAAAGCTTCTGCCTTGGCTGGATCGCGCTGCACGAGACTACTGATACCCTCTCTGAGCCGCCACTCCATCCGCCCGTCACTGGCTTGGCCACTTTTGGTTAGTGAAAGCCCTTCAATGATAGCTCCCTCGAGGTCGGATTTGGGATCTTTGGCAGCTGCTGAAATGATAAGGCCGGGGCGGTCCTCTTCCGGGGCGGCATCAATGAGCATCCGCTGTGAGGATGGATCGGTCACGGAACCCATTTCCAGAAGCATACGGAGCATGTCCCGGCCTTCTCTGCCACCTTCCTTATTGTCCTTCACAAAAGCAAGGAAGCCCTGGGGATCCCGCTCAAACCAGCCGGGTGCGGCGCTGAACTGGGCTACACCCTGCATGATGGGATTCGCGCCCTTGTTCAGGTCCGCTATTTTTTTCCGAGCACCCTCCGGATCCATCTCACCCCAGCGTGAGAAAAGCGCGGCCGAGAGCATCACCGAAATGGGGATATTCTTCCCGCCCTGCACGGCGGCAAAGGCTTCCTCCAGGTGGGAGGCTGGCAGGGAAATAATCCGCTGGCAGAGTTCTGCTATCCTGCGCCCGGGCACGGCTTTTCCGTCCAGTTCCTTCAGCATGGAAATCGTCAGATTTGCCTCCGCAGCACTCACGCCTTCCGGGATGCGCTCAGGATTTATGGGTGGCAGCTTCCCCTGCTTTCCGGGAGCGGATGCGGCTGTCACAGTTGCTTGCCGTGACAAGGTGGCAGCACTTTCCCGCGTGCGGTTATGGTCCAGCTGAGACTGCAGGGCGGCAGCATCACCCATGGCCAGATAGAGGGGCCACGCGGCCGCAGCCGTGACGAGTAACAGAGCAGATCCTATTTGAAGTGGAGCATTCATTGCCCGCAGCTTCAGGTCGCTTTGTAATTATTCAACCAATTGCTCACGCTGCGGCTCTTTCCGAAAATACCCCTTGCATTTCCGGGGGGGGAGAATAATGACCCAGTGTTCTGTTTAGTGTGTTCACATTGTTAGTGACCAGTCATTCAGTCCCCCAGGCACGGTTTATCGATGAAGATTGGTCAGGGATTTTACATTGCATTCATCGAACTCACCCGGCTGCCCCAGCCGCGCGGTTGATGATGGCCCCACCTGCGGTGGCCGTGTTTACCCTGCATTCAGGTCAGCTTTTTTTGATAACACATATATGACATTTGCCGAACTCGCCCTGAGCGAACCCCTCCAACGCGCCCTCGCGGATAAAAACTACACAGAGCCCTCCCCCATTCAGGAGCAAACCATACCCTACGTGCTGGCCGGGCGCGATGTGCTCGGATGTGCCCAGACCGGCACCGGGAAAACCGCGGCCTTTGCATTGCCCATCCTAGAGCACATGCTGAAAAATCCGAAGCAGCGCATCCGGAATGCCCCGCGAGTGCTCGTGCTGGCACCCACCCGGGAACTCGCCAGCCAGATCAAGACTAGCTTTGACGACTACGGAGCACACCTCAAATTTCTGAGCGCTGTCGTTTTTGGCGGCGTCAGCCAGTTCCACCAGGAACGTGCCATGCAACGCGGTCCGGAAGTGCTGGTGGCCACCCCCGGTCGTCTCCTAGACCTGCTCGGACAAAACCATGTTATCCTCAAGCACCTAGAAGTGCTCGTGCTGGATGAGGCAGACCGGATGCTGGACATGGGCTTCATCCACGATGTGAAACGCATCATGGCCATGGTCCCCAAACAGCGCCAGACCCTGTTTTTCTCTGCGACGATGCCGTCAGCGATTCAGCAGCTTTCTTCTTCGATCCTGACAGATCCCTATCATGTCATGGTCACGCCAGAGTCCACTACCGTGGAAAAAATAGATCAGAAAGTCTTCCATGTAGCCGCTTCACAAAAGCGAGATCTCCTGCTGAAGCTGGTCCAAGAGCAACATGAAGGACTCACCCTAGTCTTCACAGGCACGAAGCACGGAGCCAACCGGATCGCTGAAGGGCTGACCCGGGCGGGAGTGAAGGCGGATGCCATCCATGGCAATAAATCCCAAGGCGCGCGTGAGCGTGCGCTAGAAAACTTCCGCAGCGGACGGGCCAGAGTGCTGGTCGCCACGGACATCGCGGCCCGCGGCATTGATGTCAAAGGCATCTCCCTAGTGGTGAACTATGATCTGCCAAAAGAGCCTGAGGCCTACGTCCACCGCATCGGGAGAACCGCCCGCGCCGGAGCTGGCGGCAAGGCCATTTCCCTCTGCGGTGAACAGGACGGATCCCTGCTGCGGCAAATAGAGCGCACCATCCGGATGACTATTCCTGTGGAGAGCGGCCATGCCTTTCACCGGGAGCCTGCTGCCGGCTATCAAAACATGGCACCTGCTTCATCGAGAGGAAACCAGCAGCGCCAGCCCCAACAACGTCAGGCGCCCCGCCGCAACAGCGGCCCGGGCGGCCCCGGCAGCCACCCCGGCCAATTTCGTAAACAGGGCAGTGGAGCGGGATTTAATCTTGACCGCCGCAGCCCGGAATCAGTCCCAGCTGGAGGTGGAGAGCGCCGCGAGGATTCCAGCACGCCAGCCGCCGCCCGGGTCACCCTGCGTGGCCGCCGCCACCGCAGCAGCAGCTTCGGCGGCTGACCGGTTCACCTGCGCAGTTTGATTCATCGGGGCTTCCTGCCTGCGTCACAACTGAGCACCACCCAGCAGTGACGGGGCAGGGTGTCCGCCATGGTGTACTCTGACCGCAGTTCCCACACGGCTCAGTTTCCAGAAAATCCGCTGGCCAGGCTCCGGACAGCGGATGCAGCCGTGACTTGTGGGCTGGCCCCGGGAGAAACCTCCCACATGGATGCCTACCCCGTCATCGGTCAGCCGCAGCCACCATGGCATCGCGATGCCCTGATACACCGTGCCTTCCGGCCGCGGTCCCCTGTGTTCCCATGCCCTAGCAACAACAACCTCACCCGACTCAGGCCGGACGTACTGGCCGTAGAGATTTGATCGCTTTAATGGGAGTTTCTCACTCACAAAGTAACGCCCTGGCGGAGTATCATGCCCCGGCAAACCAGGGGAAATATCCATCTCCGCCAGAACCGCGCCCTCCCTGCCTAACAACTGCGCCGTGAAACTCGCCAGGGAGACATCGATCCTCGTATCCATCGCAGTAGCTGCCGCGCACTGCTCCTGTTGCATAACCCAGCGGGGCGGGAGAGCCGCTTGCGCCGGTGGCCCGGCCCCCTTCCTCAATGTCCCGCAGCCTGTCAGCATCCAGACAGTTCCGAGACAGGTTAAGCCCATTCGTGTAAATGTTAAAAATTTAGCATTCATGTTGGCTGTGCCCATAAAACAGATTTTTTCGGCGGCAAGCTCAAAGTAGCTGCCTGATATTGACTTTATTGACTTAAAGCGGGCACTTAACGCGAGCTGCGAAGTCACGCATCGACCCAGCGAACCAACCCGGTCAAAATTGGCGGCAGCGGGGAAAACAGGCATGGCAATTAAATGGTTGCCGAGGTGGGTTGCGATGGCGTAGAACGCCGTCGCCTCCTTTTGAAAATAATGCATGTTTCTTCCATTCTCAGCGGTCTCCTGTTGCTGCCTCTCATCGCGGCTGCGGAGACAATATCTGTCCCCTCCGGCGGACCGAAGTTGTTTGAAATCGTGGCTGCTGAGGCCTCCGGGCTCGCGCATGTGCCGAAGGTTCATAACGAAAACCCGCTGAGCTATTTATACCATTCGGGCTTCGTCCTCGGTGGGGTCGCCGTCGGCGACCTCAATGGCGATGGCTTGCCGGACTTAGTCTTTGGCGGCGCGGCGGAATCGAATCGCGTCTACCGCAACAAGGGCGACCTGAAATTCGTCGAAATCACCGCCGCCACCGGACTCGGGTTTGGCGATCGCTGGACGACGGGCGTGGCGCTCGCGGATGTGGATGGCGATGGCGATCTTGATGTCCATTTCTGCAACTACGAGCACCCGAATCAACTCCTCCTCAACATGGGCAGCAAGGACGGCGTGCCGACCTACAAAGAAGTCGCGGAGCCAGCCGGCATCGCCATCGTGGACAGCAGCCACAGTGCTTCCTTCGTCGACTATGATCGCGATGGAGACCTCGATTTTTTCCTGCTGACGAATCGGGTGGAAGACCCCGCTGGAGCGCCAGGAAAGGAAAATTCGCCGGCGGAATTCGACGGCACCAGTTGGCGGCTGAAGCCGGACAAAGAACGCTACTACGCGCTCTGGAAATTCGATGCGAAGAATGCCGGCGTGGAAACGATCGGACGACCCGACCTGCTCTTCCGCAATGATGGCGTGGGTGCGGATGGCGTGCCGAAGTTCGTCGATGTCACCGTCGCCGCCGGCATCGCGGGCCGTGGCGATGGGCTCTCGGCCACATGGTGGGACTATGATCGCGATGGCTGGCCGGACTTATTCATCGGCAATGACTTTCTTTCCGAGGACCGGCTCTGGCGAAATAATGGCGACGGCACTTTTACAAATACATTGCCAAAAACCGCGCCGCATACGTGTTGGTTCAGCATGGGCGCGGATGCGGGCGACTTGAATAATGATCTGCACCCGGACTTTTTCCTCGCGGACATGGCAGCGACCACGCACTACAAATCGAAGACGACGATGGGGGCCATGGGCGGCATCGATCTCACCCGCGCGGTGAATTCCACGCCGCCGCAATACATGCGCAACACGTGCCTCCTCGGCACGGGCACGGGGCGTTTCCAAGAAGCCGCCTACCTCCTCGGCGTGGCCAGCACGGATTGGACATGGGCGGTGAAATTTTGCGACTTCGACCATGATGGGATGCTCGATATTTACATCACCAATGGCGTCATCCGCGCCATGAATCATTCCGACCGACGCATCGATGAAAACGCGAAAATCGGCGCGCACCTCTGGGACTTTCACAAGGACGATGAACCACGCCCGGAACAGCATCGCGCCTATCGCAATGACGGCCAACTCCATTTCACCGACGTCAGCGCGGCATGGGGACTCGACCGCACCGCCGTGACCTACGGCTGCGCCTTGGGGGACTTCGATCGCGATGGCGACATGGACATCGTCGAATGCAATCTCGACGAACCACCCACGCTCTATCGCAACACGATCAAGACCTCCGCAGAGGCCAATGCGGCGACGCTCGCGCTGCGTGGTCGGAAGTTGAATACGTCCGCCCTTGGAGCCGAAGTCGTGCTCCATCCCGCAGGCGGTGCCGCACCGCTCTTGCGCCAGCTTTTTCCCAGCAGTGGCTACCACAGCGATAACGAAGCGATCCTACATTTCGGCCTCGGCAAAAATGTCGGGCCCTTCCTCATCGAAGTCCGCTGGCCAGATGGCTCCGCGTCCACTCACGCCGACCTCGCTTCCGGCAAACACCATGTCATTTCGCAGCCAGAAAATGCATCGAAACCAGCTCCCGCCGCGCCGCCTGCCGCGCTGTTCCGTGAGGTGCCCAGCTTCGCCAATGCCCGCCACCAAGAGCTGCCCTACGATGACTATACGGACCAGCTTCTCCTGCCGCACTCGCTGTCCCAACTCGGCCCTGCCCTCGCATGGTGCGATGTGAATGGCGACGACCTCCCGGACTTTTATCTCGGCGGCGGCGCGGGCCAAGCGGGCCAATTGCGCCTCGGCCAAAAGGGCGGCGACTTCAAAGCCGCATGGGTCGATGCCTTCCACGAAGACCGCGCCCACGAAGACATGGGTGCTGTCTTTTTCGATGCCGACCGCGATGGCGATGCCGACCTCTTCGTCGCCAGCGGATCCTATCAATTCAAACAAGGCTCACCCGAACTCGAAGACCGGCTCTACCTCGGCGATGGCAAAGGCGGATTCGCTCGCGCCGCCGCTGGCACCGTGCCGCCCGCAGCCCATGCCAGCGGGCCGGTGGCCATCGCTGACATTGATCGCGATGGCGCGATGGATGTCTTCATCGGTGGCCGCGTCCTTCCCGCCAACTACCCCGCCTCGCCCCAGAGCCGCCTGCTGCGGAATACCTCCACGAAAGACAAAGTCGCCTTTTCCGACATCACCCCAACCGCCCTCACCAACGATGGAAAACCGCTCGGCATGGTCAGCGGTGCCGTCTTTTCAGACGTGAATAACGACGGCTGGCCAGACCTCCTCCTCGCCATCGAATGGGGCCCCGTCCGCCTCTTTCTCAATGACCAAAAAGGCAACCTCATCGCCCGTGCCGACGCTACCGATGACCTTGCGACCCGCACCGGTTGGTGGATGAGCGTGCAGACCGCCGACCTCGATGCCGATGGCGATCTCGACATCCTCGCCGGCAACTTTGGCTACAATACGAAATACAAAGAAGCCACCCCCGCGAAGCCCAAGCTGCTTTACTTTGCGGACTTCGATGACTCGGGCCGCCGCAACATCGTGGAGGTCAAACGCGAGGGCGACGTCCTCTTCCCCGAGCGCGGTCGCAGTTGCTCCAGCACGGCCATGCCGTTCATCAAAGACAAGTTCAAAACCTACCACGCCTTCGCCTCCGCTACCCTCAAAGAAGTCTACGGCACCCGGCTCGATACCGCAGAAAAATTTGAAGCCAATACCCTCGGCACCGGCATCTTTTGGAACGATGGCGGAGCGTCGCCCACCTTCCGCTATGAAGCCCTCGACCGCATCGTGCAAGTCGCGCCAGTCTTCGGACTCAGCGTCGCGGATTTCACTCTCGACGGCCATCTCGATCTCTTCGCCGCACAAAATTTCCACAGCGCCCAGATCGAAACCGGCCACTACGACGGCGGCCTCGGCCAGCTCATGCTCGGCGATGGTGGCGGAAAATTTACGCCCCTCAGCGCCGCCCGGAGCGGCATCGCGTTTCATTACGATACGAAGGCCGCGACCGTCATCGACCTCAATCAAGACGGCGTGCCGGACCTCGCCGTCACCTCCAACAACGGCCCCTCCGCCGCATGGATGAATGATGCGAAACCTGACGCACCACTTTGCAACGTCCGCCTTCCCCTCGCCAAAGCTCCCGGCGCGCGCCTCACCATCGCCCGCCCTAACAAACCGCCGATCGTCCGCGAATACCAAGCCGGCAGCGGCTACCTCGGCCAATCGCCCGCCGAATTCATGCTCGGTGCCTTGCCCGCCGGCACCAAAATCACCGTCCGCTGGCCCGACGGCACCACCTCCGAAAGATCCGTGCCCGCGGCCAACGCCACCACCGTCCTCACTTTCGACTAAGCCAAAATGAGCCGCGCCTGCACCCAGCCCCAACAGGGCGAAATAATAAAGCCGAGGGCAACGTCCCATGCCCAGCCCCAACGGGGCGAAATGTTAAAGCCTGGGGCAACGCCCCAGGAACATGCCCCCAGAACATCGAGAGCCCTGAAGGGGCGAAATACCCCCTCGCGCTGGCTCGCCCTAACGTCCG
>JAYVJI010000877.1:0-3248 GCA_043769435.1 Verrucomicrobiota bacterium | reverse complement strand
TTCTGATCCGGCATGATCGATTTCTCCCCTCCTATCATATCAATGCCGATGTTATTGACATCGTGAATATGATTATTTGAAATCACAAAGCCATCGACGTTGCCATTGATGACCAGTGCCTCGCTCCCGGCCGGCTCGCAGTCGTGGATGTGACAATCATCGATGACCACACCGGAAATAGCCTTATCAGGATCAGTACCGTAGACACCGATGGCGGTGGCTTCCTTCCCCAACAGGTGATGCAGGTGGCACTCCTTGATGGTGATGCCGCTGCACGCGCCATCAATGCGGATGCCGTGAGTTTCCTCGCTGTCCTTTGTGCCGCATATTTCTAGGGAGGCGATGGTGATGTGGCTTTGATCTTCGATGGCGATCATGCTGGCGTTTCCGCGGCGCAGACCTTTACCGCTGAGAATGGTACCGGCTTCACCCGTGATCATCAACGGCTGGGCGGCGGTGCCGGAGACTTTTATGTCCATGCGCTGAGCATAGGTGCCTTTGTGAATAAAGATACTGTCGCCGGGCTTCAGAGCGTTGCAGGCTTTCTGAATCGTGTGCCACGGCTGGTCTGCGGTGCCAGTGCCCTTGAGATCATCTCCCGTCGTGGCTACGTGGAACTCAGCAGCCCTGAGCAGAGGCAGGCTGGACTGGACCAGGGCAATAACTAAAAGTGGCTTCAGCATCCTGCTTACTTCTGTTCCTTTTTGACAGCCGGGGCCGGACTTGCCGGAGCGGAGCCAGCCGTAGCAGGCAGGACTTTGATGGAGATGTTCCGGAACCATGCTTCATCGCCATGATCCTGCAGGTGAATGCGGCCTGCCGGATTACGGGCAAAATCGGCTATGGTTTTAAACTTACTCTTCGCGAGGATTGCCTTCCACTCCTCGCTGCTGGTATCAGCGCTCATAACCTTCACTCCATTGAGCCAGTGCTCCAGAACGGTTCCTTTGGCTACGATGCGGCTGCTGTTCCACTCACCAGCCGGATGCAGCTTCTTCACGGCGGGGTCCGCAGGCTTGAGATCATATAGTGAGGCCGACTGCCGGTGCGGGCCGATTTTTCCGTCCGGATGATTCACGTCATCCAGCATCTGGTACTCAGGGCCTAACGTTTTGCCGGCATAGGTCGCCAGCCTGTACTTCACTCCGGAGTTACCACCGGTGGCTACCTTCCACTCCCAGCTTAGCTCGAAATCTCCGTACTCTGCAGCCGTGTAAAGGTCACCGCCTTTCCCGGCGCGGTGCAGCACCCCGCCCTCTTCCACTTTCCATCCTTCTGCCATGGGCCGGCCCTTGGCATCGGTCCAGCCTGTCAGGTCCTTTCCGTTAAATAAAGACACGGCCTCCTGACCATGGGCCAGTAGGGCCAATACAGGAAACATAAGAAGTCTGATGGATGAGCACAAAGCAGTCATAGTGAACGAGAACCTATGAGTGGCTGCATTCTCTGCAATCCGAATTCGCTCCCATCACCCACGCGGTGACGTATCCCCCATTGATTTGCGCTCCGCATTTCTCCATGAACGGAGGATTTCTATGATACACTCATCCTTACTCACACTATTGTTAACCGCTGTCGCACCACTGAACCTGCAGGCAGGAGACTGGCCGAACTGGCGGGGGCCGCACTGGGACGGTTCCAGTGACGAGAAAGGGCTGCCCGGCAAAATCAGCATGACGGAAAACATTCTCTGGAAGGCTGCTGTCCCGGGGCCGGCAGCCAGCAGTCCGGTGGTGAGCGGTGGCAAGGTATTCCTCACCACCGCAGAGTCCGGCAAAAAGGTGCTCACAGCGCTCTGCTTCAACGCGGCGGACGGCACCCTGCTGTGGTCAAAGCAAATCGGCACCGGCTACAGCAGTGATGGCAGCAGCAATTTTGCAAATCCCTCTCCTGTCACTGACGGGCGTGTCGTTGTTTTTCACTTCGCCACCGGAGACACCGCCGCCTTCGATTTCGAGGGGAAGGAACTCTGGAAGCGCAACCTGCAAACCGACTATGGCTCGTGGACCATCCAGTGGACTCCCGCCAGCAGCCCCGTCATCACCCACGGCAAGCTCATCTTCCAAGTGCTGCAGAGGGACACTGCCTTCGAGTTCCAGGGCGTGCAGAAGGGCAAGGCCGGCTCCACCAACGAGAGCTACCTGCTAGCGCTGGATCCCATGACTGGAAAGGAAATCTGGAAGCAGACGCGGCCCTCACAAGCCAGCGCTGAGTCCCGCGAAGCCTTCAGCACACCGATGCCGTGGACCTGCAATGGACGCGACGAACTCCTCGTCTCCGGCGGGGATGACCTCACTGGCCATGACCCCGCCACGGGAAGGGAACTCTGGCGCTGGGGCACCTATAACCCCACCAGGATCAGCCATTACCGCCTCGTCCCCGGACCAGTGGCGGGGAATAACACCGTCATCATTTGCGGTCCCAAAAGGGAGCCTGTGTTCGCCATCAAAGGCGGGTTGTCAGGAACCCTGAAGGACAGCGATCTGGCATGGACCAGCAGCAATGAAACCAACAGCAAGCACGTCAGCTCAGACGTGAGCACTCCGCTATTTTACCGGGGCCGGTTCTATATTCTGAACAGTGACCGCAAGGAAATCTTCGCCGTCGATCCCGTCACTGGAAAGCTGCACTGGAGTTGCAGACTGGATTCACAAAAAATAGAGAGCAGTCCCGCTGCCGGTGATGGAAAAATCTATTTTCAGGACATGAGCGGCAAGCTTTTCATCCTCCCGGCAGATGCCCCGGATGGCAGCGAAGTTCAGCCTTTGTCTAGCGCCACCCTCTCCGAGGATGTGCAGAAGGACATCCGCTCCTCCATCGCCCTCGCAGATGGCCGCGTCTTCATCCGAAACGGGACCCACCTGATCTGCGCCGGGATAAAGGCAGACAATAAATAAATAGCTCCAGAGGCAGGACACGGACTGGGGTGTTGAAAAATGCTCGGAATTAAGTAAGGGTTTGCATGCAGTTTTGGAGACAGAAGTCTCCCGATTGAAAATGAGTTCTAGCTAAGGCTGTGGCTTGGGTTGAATCCGACTGAGACAGTCGGGACACATTGGTGTGAAAGGAACGTGGTCCGACCGTCTCAGTCGGAAATAGAGGAGGGGTTTCCTATCACCAAAACATTGTGTATCGATAACCCTAAAAAGGAAAATGGAATGGCCAAAAACAGCCCCGCCCCTTGAAACACAAGGTATTGAGAATCAAGGAGCGGTCATCCAATGGGTTCATCGCGGAGCGATGAAAAT
>JAYVJI010000876.1:0-1867 GCA_043769435.1 Verrucomicrobiota bacterium | reverse complement strand
ATTTTCATCGCTCCGCGATGAACCCATTGGATGACCGCTCCTTGATTCTCAATACCTTGTGTTTCAAGGGGCGGGGCTGTTTTTGGCCATTCCATTTTCTTTTTTAGGATTAGTTAGGCCGGTGGTTAAGCGTTAGCTATACCACCGGAGAGCCCCCAAAGAGGCAGCCGCCCATGCCGGAGGCATGGCAGCCATTCCACGATCGCTGCCATCCCTCCGGGATGGGGGCAAATTCAGATGACGGTTTCCTGGTGTTATCGCTGCGCTCAACCACCGGCTAACGGCTGCGATCCCCCTTCGGGATAGCCTCGTCTTGAACGCGAACTGGAATTACCCCGGGCGGCCCTTCGTTTGCCCTAGGCTATCTCATTTCGTCCCGTTGGGACTTTTCTAAGCGAACAAGGAGTTGATTTGCTCAACTGGTGTAGAAAGTGGGCGATTTACTGAGGTCTGATCCGTAGGGATCTGTGACCGAACCGGAACGAAGGAAGACGGAAAAAGAGCCCAGCAGAATTGATTAATCAAATACGCGCGGTCATTCCTGCTCCCGTTGAAAATTGAATTTGTGACGTTGGCGAATCGGAAGAGAGAGATTTTTGAGGCGCGGGGGTGGCATTATTCCACGGGGGTGGCAAATCCACTGTCACCGGGATTTGCGATGAAGGGATCAGCATTCAAGCGGCGATAACTGTCGGTGCCGGCGTAGGGGCGGGGATTGGTTCCTTTCTCCGAAAAGACAGCGCAGCCGATGACGCCTACGTTGCGGGTGACACCGGTTTTCTGGCCGGCGTAGCTCTTGTCCACACTGCCGAAGCGGAAGGTGGCAACCTCGTTCATACTGGTGCGCCAGCCTTTTATCTCCCGGCGCTGTCCGGGATCCAGAACGTAGCCGCGGCTGTGATAACTGCCTGTCTTTCCGTTGAGGACATCCAATCCGTCCACAGTGACGACGAATTCGAGCCGATGATTGGACATGTTTTCCACCTCGACGGAGTAGCGCTCGCCGCTCTCACCCAGACAGACCAGATTCCCGCCTTTTTGGAATGCAGAGAGCGCTCCGCCCCGGTGATTTCTCAGCCCCATGCGAAAAATTCCTCCTGCGTAGTCGCGGAATGAATTAGTGTAGTTGTGGTCGCCGGCGGTCATCGTGTAGGCACCGGTCTGATCATTGTAAAACACCTTGGCCACCGCGACCGGGGTGCGGCTGTTACGCTCAAAAATCGAGCCTTTCACTTTGTCATCCACTTTGCGGCCCCAGCCGGTGGCAAGTCCGGAGCGCGCATCGGGAGTAGCGCACGCTTCCATGGGCGACCGCGCTCGGGAGGTCTCCTTGCGGCTGCCGTCAGTCATATAGTTCCCCGCGGTGGCTCCGCCTGGGGCGCTGGCACAGTTACTCAGCAGGAAGGCTGCGGCGCCAAGCGCGGTGAGAGAAAGCAATTTTTTCAGCATAAAAGTGGATGTTGTCGGTGAGCTGAGGGAGGAAGTGCAGATGCGCATTAATGCTAAGTTTGTAGCACGCAGCAGCGAAGCGTCAACGAATTTTATGCAATAAATTTTAGCATTACTAATGATGAGGCGTTGACGGGATGGAAAAACTGCTCAATTATTAGCATATCAACTGAACTAGTGCATGAATCCATCTGCTGAAAACCAAAATCATTCCCGTCGTGAGCGCCAGATCATGGACGTGGTCTACCGCCTGACGCAAGCCTCTGCTCAGGAGATTCAGGAAAATATGCCTGATCCGCCCAGCTATTCTGCTGTGCGGGCATTGCTGGCCATCCTCGTGGACAAGGGATCGCTCAAGCACGATCGCGACGGACGGAAGTATATATATAAGCCGACGGTGAGCGCGGACCGGGCAAAG
>JAYVJI010000875.1:0-4752 GCA_043769435.1 Verrucomicrobiota bacterium | reverse complement strand
CCACAGTCATCGCCCGCAGAGCCACCAATGTGCTGCTGCCCCGGAACTACATCGAAGACCTGCCCACGTATGAGTTGCCCCTGCAGCCAGTCGGCGTGGAACATCCCCGGGAGAACACCCTCAGCGTCGAGGATGCCTCGCCCCTGCCAGAGTCAGTGCTCTGCATCGCCCCCCTCATCCCCGCCGCCGGCGTCTCAGCACCGGCACTGCAGCAGGCACTCATCAATGCTCATGCTGAAGCCTACAGCGTACGTCCCGTTTTTGAAAGCCACCTCGGCAGGCTCATGGTAGCGGGACTGAAGCGCCACGGTGCCTCTACTATCACAGATGGGCTTGATGGCAGCGTCACCACTTACAGCCGGATATTCGCTGCTGCGGCAGCACTGGCCAGCCTCATCAAAAAGGAAACAAAAGAAGAACGTGTAGCGGTGGTGCTGCCACCAGGGCGCGCCGCCTTCATCGCAAACCTAGCGGTGGTTTTCGCGGGAAAAATCCCCGTCAACCTGAACTACACGGCGGGCAAGGAAGCCGTGGAAAGCGCCATCAGGCAGAGCGGCGTGGACCGGTTTGTCACGGCGGATGTTATTGTCAGGAAGATCCAGACCTTCCCGTGGCCGGCACTGAAACACATGATCCTGATAGAGCGGGAACTGCCAAAGCTGAAAGCCAAAGCGGTGCGCTGGCTGTTCATGCAGAAATTTCTACCCGTCGGTATGCTCTCCACCCTCCTCGGACTTCCGGGAACCGGCGGCGACAAAGAAGCGGCTCTGCTATTCACTAGCGGCAGCAGCGGCGAGCCCAAGGGTGTCATGCTCAGCCACCGGAACCTCATTTCCAATGTCGCTCAATTCGGAGCGAGACTTGACTTAGCGGATAAGATGAGCATCCTAGGTTGCCTGCCGCTATTCCATTCTTTCGGCTGCACGGTTACCCTGTGGTTCCCCGCACTGGAAGGTCTGGGGCTCGTCACCTACCCCACTCCGCTGGAACCTCCAAAGCTGGCGGAACTCATCGAAAAATACAACGTCGACGTCCTCCTAGCCACGCCTACTTTCCTCCGGGGCTATCTGCGCAGGGTCAAAGTGGAACAACTTTCTTCCCTAAAACTGATCGTTACCGGAGCGGAGAAGCTGCCCCTGAACCTTGAAGAGGAATTCCGCAATAAGTTCAGCAAGCCAGTCATGGAGGGCTACGGCCTGACCGAAACCAGCCCCGTCTCCAACCTCAACCTGCCGGACCCCGCACCCCACAAAACCTTGCCCCTCCTGCCCTCACGACGCCTCGGCTCCGTCGGCCAGCTCCTGCCGGGCATCTCCCTGCGCATCACGGACCCGGTCAGCGACGAGCCCCTGGCGGTGGATCAGAGCGGCATGATCTGGCTGCACGGACCTAACATATTCACAGGCTACTTCAAGCAACCCCGCCGCACCGAGGAAGTCATGCGGGAGGGATGGTTTCGCACTGGAGACATCGGCAGGCTGGATGGTGACGGCTTCCTCTACATTGAAGGAAGGTTGAGCCGGTTCAGCAAAATAGGCGGTGAAATGGTGCCGCACGAAACAGTGGAAGAGCACATCCTCCGGGCACTCAATCTCGACGATGCAGAGCGCCGCGTCGCCGTCGTGGGCGTCCCTGATCCTGACAAAGGGGAAGCCCTAGTCCTCCTGAGCACCGTAGCCGGGCAGGCCGTGAAGCAGGAACTCATCCAGCTACGCTACACCTTGCTGGACCGCGGCGTCCCTGCGCTGTGGATCCCGCGGAAGATGGTCCCCGTCGAAAACATTCCCACCCTTGCGAGCGGAAAACTGGACATCAAGTCCTGCGAACGCATCGCTGCGGCCTCCGGCGAGTGAATTCCCCCTGCCTGCCTCATGCGCGATTTCCTAACCAATCCAGCGTGGCAGCCCGCTGATCTGGGCAGGCCCCTGCCGGACACAGAACACGCCGTCTCCGTGGCACTGCCCTGCTGGCAGGACGTGGTGGACTACGAGGAGGAAAAACCCCGCATCGCCGCTGCCCTGCGGACCGGGTATCCGCGCTTCTTTCTACACCCGCAGACCGCCAAGCTCATGGAGGCCGCTGTAGAGCGCTACGCCCTGCCCCGGGGCTGGAGTTGCCTAGTCTTTCCCAGCCGCCTGGCCGCCCTGCGCTGCCGGACATGGATCCAGCGGAAATGCGGACCAGCCACGCCCACTAGCCTCCATCCCTGCGGTCAGGTTGGCGCTGAGGTCCTCGGCTTTCCTGAAACAGCCCGCCGCACAGCCCGGGAATACTGGCGCTACTGCGGAGAGACGGTCAGCAGCCGCATGGCCATGCGCCTCCTGGACCATACCGCTGCTGATGAATGCATCCATGCGGCGGGTGCCATAGCGCGCACATTGATCGCTCAAAGACTGGGAGCACTGCACGGCGTGCCCCCCTCCAGCGTTTTCCTCTTTCCCTCCGGCATGGCCGCCATCTCTGCCCTCCACCGTGCCGTAGTCTCACTCCAGCCGGAAAAACCCACCGTTCAACTGGACTTTCCCTACGTGGATGTCCTCAAAGTACAACAGGAATTCGGCGGCGCCCACTTTTTTCCCGTCTGTGACGAGGACGCCTTTCAAAGGATCGAAGCCCTAGCCGCCACCAGGAAAATCTCCGGCGTGTTCTGCGAAATGCCCAGCAACCCGCTGCTGCGCTGTGTCGACGCCGGGAGACTTTCTGCCGCCCTGAAGCCCGCAGGCATCCCGCTCATCATCGATGACACTATCGCCGGTGTCGCTAACATTGATGCCCTGCGCTTCGCGGACGCAGTGACCACCAGCCTAACCAAGGCCTTCTCCGGTGCCGGCGACGTCATGGCGGGCTCCATCGTGCTGCACCCACAGTCTCCCTTCCATGCCGCGCTGGCCGCAGCCCTCACAGACGACCAGTCAGATGGCAATGTGCTCTGGTGCGAGGATGCCGTGACCCTAGAGACGAACTCCCGTGACTTCCCACAAAGGATGGCCCGTATGAGCGCCACTGCCGCCATCCTGGCAACGGCACTGCGCGCCCATCCGGCTGTCGGAGAAGTTTACTACCCAGACCCTAAAGGTGACTACCAATCCGTCGCCAGGCCCGGTGCCGGCTGCGGCAGCCTCCTGAGCTTCGTCCTGAAAAATCCTGCGGACGCCCCTGCCGTCTATGACCGCCTCAGAATCAGCAAGGGCCCCAGTCTCGGCACTAACTTCTCCATCTGCTGCCCCTTCACCATGCTGGCCCACTATCAGGAACTGCCTTGGGCCGCCTCCTGCGGCGTGCGTGCAGATCTGCTCCGCCTCAGTGCAGGTCTGGAGGACCCAGACGACCTTCTGGCCCGCTTGCACGCCGCGCTGGCCTCCTGCATCGGGTGATCGATTCGCAGGTAAATCTGCTGGCGCATCCACCTTCGAAAAGTCTGCTCGCCGACAAGCCAGCCGCGTTGCCAACTTGACTAGACTAGACTAGCAAATCCCGATCCCCATCTTCAACCCCACGTGGCTGAACTTGCCACTGAGGCCAGCTGGGGCACTCAGCACTCAGCACTCAGCACTCAGCACTCAGCACTCAGCACTCAACTCTCAACTCTCCTGACACTTCATTCCTCTGTGCACTCTACCGGATCCAGAGGAACTCGGCGGCGGCAGCTCGACACGCAGCACAGATGCTAGAGGCGCTGCATGTGGCATCACCTTTAATCTTTGAATTCCGGGTGCTTTTCATCAGCCTAACTTGGGCTACGATGGGCTACATCTATCCTCCTGCAGACAAAACATGCAGCGCAGTTGACCTCCGTCCGGGCAGCAATCATAATGCGCCAGCAACGGGGCGTGTGGTTGGCTCCGCAAATTATTGAAAAAGCAACCCGACTTGCTGGTGAATAGAAACCAGAACTCTAGCGTAAATGGCGGCAAAATACCCGCCACTCCAGTCACAATGTAGTTACTTTGAGCCGCACGAAGATTGTTCTGCCGCCCAGCGTGGGAGCCAGTCGCACTTTCACGCTCAGCGTGCCGCTGCCCGTCTCAGTGACGGCCTGCACGGCTCCGCCTTGGCTGGTGGTGGTGGTGCCAGCACTGCTGGTGGCTCCCGTGGACCAGGTTTGGAGGTCGGTGGAATATTGGACTTCGTAGATGAGGTCTGTGCGGGTGCTGAGGCGGGTGAAGGTGTAGTCCATGCTGGTGGCGGTGCCGCGGGCTACGGTGGGGCGGAAGACGCTGCTGGTGGCATTCGGTTGAGTTCCGAAGGCGTATTCCAAGAGGTTCTTCACCCCGTCTCCGTCGGTATCGGCAGTGGCTAGTGCGGTGGTGCCGCTGAGGCCAAAGCCAGTGGCCCAGGTGTCATAGGGTGCCGCTGGGCCGGTGATTTGCTGGATGTTTCCAGCGGGATCATAGGCGTAGGAACCCGTGCCTGCCACGGTCAGACGGTTGAGGGCGTCGTAAGCGTAGGATTGGTTGATCGGGACCGCGTGGCTGACCGTGGCTGTGGCGGATAGAAGCAGGGCTAACAGACGCAGGACCCGGCGGTGGGTGAAACGATGGAAATCGGTGGTGTTCATTGGTTTTCGGTTTTCGAATTGGGATAATGGGGCGGTTGTTAAAAAACAAAAGAATGCTTGCCAAATGGAGTCGTTCTGGATATATTTGACGAGATGAAATCTGAAAATGTAAAACTACAGGTGCGGGTGGATCGTGCCATAATGGCGCAGGCCGAGACGGTCTTTGAGGCCATGGGCATCGATAGTGGCGTGGC
>JAYVJI010000874.1:0-2038 GCA_043769435.1 Verrucomicrobiota bacterium | reverse complement strand
GTTGCCGTGCTGGCCCCGGGAGCCAGCACCTCCATCACCGTGACCTTCACTCCTGCCGCGCTGGGGTCTTTTGCCGCTGCACTGCACATTTCCAGCAATGATCTTGATGAGTCCTCCTTCGATTTGAAGCTCACAGCAGTCGGCGTTTCCAATGCCGATTTGTCAAATTTGGTTATAAATCCCGGAACGATCATCCCCGCCTTTTCCGCAGGCAGGTTAGCCCATTTCGCCAATTTTACTAACAGCACTACGATTGTCACATTGACCCCTACTCTGTGGGATCCTGCTGCGACCATGAAGATACGCCTCGGCAACTCGGCTTTTGTACCGATCGCTTCAGGAGCTACCAGCTCATCCTTCTCGCTGAATCCTGGAAATAATGTGCTGCAAATCCAAGTGACCGCAGTGGACACCACGACAGTGAATACTTACACGACTACCGTAAACCGTGCGCCTATCGTCCTCACCTCTGGTGTCAGAGAGGTACTTCTCCCCAATGATCGTACATGGAGCACGAGCGGAGTTTCCCTCGGCGGCTTGCAGTTTATCAATCTCGGCCTTCAGGGAGTTGGGAGGGTGCCCGCCAGCTCCATTGATCCCGCTACGGGAGAAACGCTAGGTTCCATCTCCGACATGCAAATCACCGGCTTCGCTAACAACGGGGATGGAACGTGGAGCGGCACTATGGCAACCCTGCCTGACCGCGGATTTAACACTACTGTAGTCAATCCTCTACCAGCGCCACCGACGGTTATTTTCTCGAACTATGCCTCCCGCATCAACAACTACACCTTCACGTTTACTCCGTATGTCGGCAGTGCTCCGACGGCACTACAGAATCAAATCCAGATGAGCTTCACCGGCTCCACCCGCTTCACCTATGATCACGATTCCAACGCCGCAACAGCGCCCATTTTCACGACGGGTCTGCTAGCAGATGGCGGGACGAGTCTTTTTGGAACCACCGTGCCGGTCTTTACTGGAACGACCACTCAGTCGGATGGTGCTTTCAGCAATCGTCTAACCATGGATACAGAAGGATTGGTTTTAGACCCACGTCCGGGCAAAGCAGGAACCGGGTGGGTCAGCGATGAATACGGTGCCTACATTTACCACTTCAATAGTGCCAAGCAGCTAGACGGTCAGCTGCAGTTGCCAGCGGCTCTCGTCCCGCACTCGCCGGTGGGCACGGTCAATTTTCAGGCCGATCCGCCTCTCAATGGACGCCGCATCAATCAAGGCGTCGAAGGCTTGGCCATTAGCCCTGACGGCAGTCGGCTCTTCGGCTTGCTGCAAAGCGCGACCATCCAGGATTCGGGCACTGGGAATGTCGGACGGACCAATGCGAGACTTGTCGTTTTCGATATTTCCAGCACGGACGTTCCGAATGATCCGATCGCGCAATACTATCCAATTGCCCAAGGTCGATACCGATGCTGCCCTCGCTCCTGGAGTGGACCGCACGGCGGCGCAGAGCGCTATCCTAGCCCTCAATAATCACCAGATTCTTGTCCTGACGCGCGATGGAAACGGGCGCGGTGCCACTGGCAAACCGGTTTTCAAATCGATCGTGCTAGCCGAGCTAACCGGAGCCACCAATTTTGACGGCGTTTATGATGGTGAAGGTGTGCTCGGTGATCTGACAAGCACCGGCGATACGCTCAAGGCGGGCATCGTACCCGTTAGCTGGACCGAAGCTCTGAACATGCTCGGTAGACTCGACCCAGCAGTGTCGGATCTCGCCAGATTCAATCTCAATGCCGACGAAGCTCCGGGCGATGCTAACAGTCTCAGCGAGAAATGGGAAGCGCTCAGTCTCGTCTCCGCGAACGATACTACCGAACCTAACGACTATTTCCTCTTCGTGGGAAATGACAACGACTTTACCACGGCTGCGGTGAAGTATTACGATAGCAAAGGAGTGCTGCAAACATTTGATGCCGGCCTCGAGAACGACACTATTGTGCTCGGCTATCGTGTCCGTCTTAATAATTTGCCTGACCCACGTGTCTTCAATGGCGCCACCCCAGCCTCGCCC
>JAYVJI010000873.1:0-9185 GCA_043769435.1 Verrucomicrobiota bacterium | reverse complement strand
CTGCCCCGATGTAGCTGACGCGGGTGACGTACTGGTCGTTCTTGATGCCGTTCGTCTGTCCCTTCGTCAGGGTGAGGTCCAGCCCGGTCTGCGCGCCGCCATGGATGAAGGCGTCCAGATACCCTTCTAGGTCTTCAGGCCGGGCGGGAACGGTCAGGTTGTCATCCAGCCATTTTTGCTTGCCTGCTGCTTCTTCAGCCCGGTCACTCCAATCGGAAAGCAGCTTCTTTTGCTTGGTAAGGCCTGCCAGTTTCTGGGCATTGTCCTTCATCAGGGAATCCACGTAAAACCAGCCAGCCACATTGACCGCAAGGAACAAAAATGCTCCCAAGACGATCATCAGCTTCTTTTCGCTCTTATTTAACTGTGCCATCGGTGTTCTCCTTTTTAGTGGTTCCGGTGATGCTGAATCCTACTTCCTGGTCTTTCTGGCTCTCCGTTTTTGGAGTCCAAACATAATCCTTCAGCAGGGGATTCAGTTTCACCTTCGTGTTGTAGGCGATCGCCTGTTGGGTCGTTTTGGATGAACCTTTGATCGTTATTTGGGATTCGTCTCCCCGCTCGATCTCCACGCTGTTCAGGCGGACTTCGGGTTTTCCCACATAGAGGGGATCGAGGACCTGCTTGAGGAGTTCGATGGGGTATTTGTCGAAGTTGATCGCGTTTTGCATTTTATCGACGGTTTCGATGGTTTGCTGCACGCCACCGTATTTTGACTGCATAGCCGCGACTTCGTTTTTGAGGCGTTTCATGTTCTCATTCGCCATAAACCAGCGGACCGCAAAGAAGGCGGGGATCGCCAGCCAAGCGAGGACGCAGACCGTGGCGATGTTCCGCACCCTAGCGATACGGGCCGCGCGGATCTTGCCCTCGGCTACAGAGACGGGCTCCAGCAGCGAGGCCTGGGCGGGCGGCGCGGGCGGGGGCATGGGCACTTGATGCACCGGGACTCCAAAGACATTCGCGAGGGCTTCAGGGCCGCCCGGCGCTACCGCCCTAGTCCATAGCTGGACGGTCTCCAGATGGCCCAGCAGTCCCTGTGTGTAGAGCGGCATGAGGAGGTGCTCTATCTCGGAGGCAGTGTGCTCGGAGAGCGTGCTTTCGCTCAGCGCATGATAATAAATGGGCTGATCTCCGTGGGAGACGCAGAAGACGAGCCGTCCCAGCTCCCGCCAGATGACGAGGGCATTGTCCGGCAGGTAGTAGAGGTAAGGGGAAATCTCAAACTGGCCGGGAGCTGATGCCGGGAGGTCGTCGGCCAGTTGGGGATTCAGGACATTGGCCAGGATGAGCGTCTGGCTCTCCATGCGCTCGACGATGCGGAAGTCGTTGAGTTTTCCCGCAGGAACGTGCGGGGGAATGCCCTGCCGCTCGAGCTGGACACCCACTAGGTCCGGGAGAAGTTCCGGGTCCGTGGTGGCCGCGCGCAGAGGCACCGCAAAGGCGGAGCTGACTGGAAAGCCAAAGATGGACGCGCCCTTGAAGGCGGCAGGCGAGTTCTGGTCCGCCGGGGCTGCCTGGGAGCGGGACCAGCCGCCGCTGCCGGCACGCCACATCTCCCAGACTTCTTCGCCGGGCAGGCAAATTCCGTTTTCGTTGCTGTTGGCAGTGGTCTTCATGTAGAATGGGAGGGCGGTCGGAGCGGGGCAGGTTACTTAGTCATGAGGCCTGCGCTGTCGTCTTTGGAAATCGGGAGTTCCTCGCGCGAAAGGATTTGCGGGTTGGCATTGCGGTTCCGCACCACTACCACCATGCGTTTGCGGTATTCTCCGACGCTCGCAGTGACTACTATGTGAACCGTGGCGTCACTCGTGGAGAAGCGGGAGGCCGCCTCAGGGGCTATGCCCAGATCGTTCAATGCTTGGGCCGCGTCCTGCACAGGGGTGTCATCCTCCGTGTCCTCCTCGCCGTCCGGACCCCACCGGTTTTGCACGATCCAGTCCTGCGCCTCCCTGGCGTAATCCTCGAAGCCTGAAGTGGGGTCCCCCAGGGTATCGCTGCCGATCCGCGCTGCGGCCAGGACCTTGGCCTCAGCCTCATTTAGGTCCACGGCTCCGGCACTGTAAACGGTGAAGTAGTCGCGCCAATCACCCTTTGCGATGACTTCAAAGCCCGGCACCAGTTTCATTTCATCCAGTGAGTAGAACGGACGGTTGAAGGGGTAGCCGCGGTAGCCCTCGTCCTCGTAGTCTTGGCGCTCCAGACCTTGGATCTCCTTTTCATCCCCGGCGTCTGTCCAGTCTATCATCCGGTCCACCAGGATTTTAGCGTCGTCATTACTCAGTCCCCACATCACGAAGAGGCGGGAGAGAAAATCATTGTCCTTCTTCTGGAGCAGGCTGTTAATATTGAAGCGTCCGCCCTCGCCCTTGATCTGCGCATGGAAGGAATCGCCGTCCGGCATGGTCTGATTGAGGAGCGCCCGGTCGAACTTCTTGACGGCTGGATTCATGGCGATGTTCAGCCCTATTTCCGTTAGCTGGCGAGCCCGGAAGGCTTGCAGTTGCGCAGTGGTCAGCTCTCTGTCCAGCTTCACCACGGTGGCGGTGCTGTAGATGATCATCCCGAGGACTCCTAGGAGCCACAGCACCATGATCAGCGCTGTGCCACGCCGATTCCTCCGCCGGAAGCGGTGGGCTGAAAAGTGGAGGGGACGGGCGGTCATGTGGCGGGGGAGCGGTGAGGGAAGCAGGGGAAGAAAAAAGAGCAAGGAGGGATCAGTCCCGCCTCCATGTAATGAGAGCGTCCCCACCGCAGAGCGTTCAAAAGCAGTTTCTACTGCCGCCACACGCAATCCCGGACAGAGAAATGACCTCATTCCGGGTTTGCTGGTTTTCACCGCGCAAGCGGCCCGCGCATTTGCGGCTTTGCGAATGTGCGGAGCCCGGCATTACCATGGCGGATGACTCTTTACCGTATGATCGCCCGCAGCCTCAGCCATTACTGGCCTTGGCATCTGGGGTTGTTTGCCGGCGTGGCCGTGGCGGCAGCGGTGGTCAGCGGATCGCTCATCACCGGAGACAGCGTGCGGGCGACTCTGGCCCGGCAGGCGGAGCAGCGGCTGGGAAAGGTGCATACCGCAGCGGTCTCGGCGGACGGTTTTTTTACCTCAGGGCTGGCGGACCGCATCCGGGGGGAAATACCGGGATCGCTGGCCGCTGCGGTGCTCATGCTGGAGGGCACGGTCACCGAGCCGGGGCAGCAGCAGCGGGCCGGCGGGGTCACGTTCATGGGGGTGACGCCGGAATACTACACGCTCGCTGGCGGGAGGGACCCGCTGCCGGAGGGCCTGGTGCTGAATGCGCCGTTGGCTGCCGCACTGGGCATGACCAAGCCCGGTGGGGAAGTGATCCTGAAATTTGAAAAGCCGTCGCTCATTTCCCGGGATGCCCCGCTTTCCGGAGAATCGGACCTCACGGTGACGTTGCGGCTGGCCGTGGCGGCCATTCTGCCTGTGCAAGGGTCCGGGGCCTTCACGCTGAAGGCGGAGCAGACGCCACCGCTGACGGCCTGTCTGCCGCTGCGGGTGCTCCAGGAAGCAGCGCAACTGCCGGGCCGGGCAAATCTTTTCCTGAGCGATGCCCCGGCGGATAAAGCAGAAGCCGCGCTGGCCGCAGCAGTCACGCCGGAGGATGCCGGGCTCACCAGCAAAACCGCCGGCGACTGGCGCATCACCGCCAGCAGCGGCATCTTCTTCAACCCGCAAATGATCCATGCGAAAACGGAAGTGGAAGCGCAGCAGCCAGTCCTCACTTATCTGGTGAATGAAATCCGCCACGGTGACAGCCTGACGCCGTACAGCATGGCCTGTGCTGCGCCGCCGGGGCTCGCTGGACTACCGGCATGGCCGGAAGGAAGCGTCGTGGTCAACCAATGGCTGGCTGATGACTTAAAGCTCAAGTCAGGCGATAAGCTAACACTTTCCTACTACGCGGTGCTGGCCTCCCGGCAGATAAAGGAAGCGACTGCGGAGTTTACCGTGCACAGCATTCTGCCCATGGATCACCCTGCGGTCCGGCAGGAATGGACGCCGGACTTCCCCGGCGTGAGCGAGACTGAAAACTGCCGGGACTGGAGGCCCGGCATCCCTGTGAAGCAAAGCCTCATCCGGGATAAGGACGACGCCTACTGGAAGCAATACCGGGGCACGCCCAAGCTCTGGCTGACGTATCCGGATGGCCGGAAGCTATGGCAAAACCGCTTTGGCAGCGTGACTGCGCTCTGGCAGCCGGCGGCAGTGAAAGCGGATCCTAACACATGGCCGCAGCGGGTGACTCCGGCGCAGGCGGGCATCGTGACGGTGGATGTGAGAGCCGCTGCGGGCCGGGCGGTGGCCAACAGCATGGACTTCGGCGCGCTCTTTGTGAGCATGAGCGCCTTTCTCATCGCTACGGCCCTGATGCTGTCGCTCCTGCTGCTCCAGCTAGGCATGCGGCAGCGGGCCACGCAGATGGGCCTGCTGCGGGCCACGGGATGGACAGGAAAGGCAGTGCGGCGCTTGTTCATCAGGGAAGCGGCGGCGGTGGTTATTCCTGCGGCTTTGCTAGGCACGCTGGCCGGTGTGGCCTACACCGCATGGACGCTGGGACGGCTGGAGAGCGACTGGCAGGATGCCTCGCTGGGCCTCAGCTTTGTGAGAACCATCCAGCCGCTGACGCTCGGACTGGCCTTCCTCTCCACCACACTGCTCGCCCTCGGTGCAGTATGGCTGGCGGCCCGGAAAACCGCGCTGCGCCTGCCCCGGCTGCTGCTCGCCGGCGGCTGGGATGAGATCCGCCCTGGCGCTGCAGCCCGGGACCGGAACTGGCGGCGCTTTTTCCCCATCGGCCTCGCCGCAGGACTGGCGGCGGCCATGCTCGCGTGGTCACCGCGGGCGCCGCAGCACATCGCTCCTATGTTGTTTTTTGGCGCAGCTGCGTGCCTCCTCATCGACGGCCTGCGCCTTCTGGGACGCTGGCTGCAGCGCCGGGATGCCAGCGCCGCCGCAGCCACCGGCATGTGGAGCATGGGCCTGCGGAATGCCGCGCGGAACGGCAGACGCAGCGTCGCCTTGACCGGTCTCATGGGCGCGGGCATCTTCATGGTCGTGGCCATGAACGCCTTTCGCCAGGATGCCCGGCAACAGCCTAACACCAGGGGATCAGGCGCGGGAGGATTCACATTCGTCGCCACCAGCTCCGGCGCGATCTATGAAGACCTACAGTCACCGGAAGGCCGCCGCGTGTGGGATCTGGAGGAAAAAGACATGGCTGGCGTCACCGTCATCCCCTTCCGCGTCCGGGCAGGCGAGGAAGCCTCCTGTCTGAATCTGAACCGTGCGCAAACCCCGCGCCTCATGGGCGTGGAGCCCGGCCCGCTGGCACAGCTGAAGGCCTTTCCCTTTGCCTCCGCCATCAATGACCAAGGGTGGAACATGCTCAGCGAGCCGCCGGATGAAAACGGCGCGCTGCCAGCCATCATGGACCAGTATTCCGCCATGTTTGCCATGGGTAAAATGCAGGGAGACATCATCACCGTGAGTGACAGCGAAGGCGCTCCAGTTAAGCTCCGGCTCGTGGGCCTGCTGGCTGGCACGGTCCTTCAGGGCAGCATCCTCCTCAGCTCGGAAAACTTTGTGAGGCTCTACCCGGACAGTGGGGGCTACCGCTACTGGCTCATGGATGTGCCGGAGGAGAAAGCGGAGGCTTTCCGCGCCATGGCTGTAGAGCAGTTCAGCACCCGCGGCCTCAGCCTCGTGAGGGCCACGGAACGCCTCGCGCAGTTCCAGGCGGTGCAAAACACCTACCTGACAATCTTCAGCACGCTGGGTGGACTGGCGCTGCTGCTCAGCACCGTCGGCCTCGCGGTCCTTGTAGCGCGGCACGTTATTGAGCGCCGCTCGGAACTGGCCACCCTGCGCGCCTGCGGATTCCGCCATGACCAGGTGCGCACCCTCGTCGTTGCGGAACACTGGTTTTTACTCGCCATCGCCATCGCCATCGGATGCGCCTGTGCCGCCCTCGCCGTCTGGCCCCACCTGCACATGATGTCCCGCAGCGGCATCCCATGGGGCCTGCTTGCAGGCCTGCTCACCGCCTTCGCCCTCCTCGAACTGATCACCTGCCGCCTCGCCGCCCAGTGGGCACTCCGGGGAAGGCTGACGGATGGGCTGAGGGCAGAATGAGGGCAGTTGCCAAACTCCAATGCCGAAAGTAATACGAACCGTGCTTGGGTGCTGGGGATCAGTGGCGGCGGGCCCTATCCTATGCTTTGGCCTGTGCATGGGCGCTTCCTTTTCTGATCAAGAAAGCCGGCCTTAACCATACCACCTTACCGCCCGGGCTCTCGCCGGGAACTGATCATACCACGCCATAGCTCAGGGCAAGCGAGGGGGCACTCTTTTGCCTTTGCCTCAGTTGCGCTTTACGCGGTGCCTAGAGTGGGCCAGGCGGCGCGTATGAATTCATGGCGCATCACTGCCTTCCATCCTTCTCTGCCCAATGGCCAATCCCAGGGCGCGGTCAGCATCGCTGACGATTTTTTGCAACTGACGCTGGACCACGGCGCGAGTCACCGGCTCACAATAGGGGATGCGGGCCTGCGCTTTGAGGGATTCAACAATCAGCAGGCATTTATTACGCATCCCCAGGCGGATGGCTGGACCTTTTTGTGCACGGAGCCGGGCTTCCTGGCCGCGCCGGAAATCCGCCATCACCCCGCGCATGGACGGGCCGTGCAGAAGACGTCCCGGGCTTCCCGGCGCATCCCGCGGCCGGTGAAGGTGCTGACCATCTGCATGCTGGCCTGTCTGGCAGTCATGGCGTGGATATGGCTGCGGCGGGACGCCATCTCCGCCAGCCTAGCGGACAAGGTCCCCGTCTCCCTGGAGAAGCAGATCGGGGATGCTATCTACCAGCGGGTGAAGGCAACAGAAAAGGCCAGTGAGAACCCGGTTCACAAGGCCACGGTGGAAGCTATACGTGCCCGATTGGTGCCTGCCATCAAGGACAAGCGCTATGAGTTGACCTTCCATATCGTGGAAAATGACGCCATCAATGCCTTCGCTATTCCCGGCGGTCACATCGTCATTCACAGCGCCCTCTTGAAGGCCGCCAAGCGGCCGGAGGAAGTCGCCGGTGTCCTCGCTCACGAGATCGCCCACGCCACCAAGCGCCACTCGCTGCGCAATGTCATCAGCTCCCTGGGTACTACGATGATCATCCAGCTCATGATCGGCGATGTCACAGTGCTAACAGATACCGCTTCGCAAATGCTCGAGATGAGCTACAGCCGGGACTTTGAGCGCGAGGCAGACGCGACCGGCTGGCAATACCTGCTGGATGCCGGCATCGACCCCAGAGGCATGATCGATATGTTCCGGACGCTGCAGGAGAGCCAAAAGGACGGCCTGCCTGATGAGGGCGTCATTACTCTGATGTCCACCCACCCCGCCATCTCCGAGCGCATCGCCACGCTGGAAGCCATGGCCGCAGCGCTTCCTGCCGGGAAGATCTGGGAACCCATCGTTGTGGATGCCGCACCCGTGCCGGAAGCGGCACCGGCACCGACGCCGGCACCGGAAGCGGAAGCGGCAAAGTGACGGGCTTGGGGAACGGGTAAATTTACACCATCCCGGCGCCGGCTATTGCTGCGCGCGCAGGCGCCAAGATCGGCAGCCCGTCCGCTGATGGCGGAGTTGCTCAGTTCGACACTGTGGCGGGAGCCGCCCCATGACTAGCGTCGCCCCCCTTTTTCCGATTATCCTGCGGCAGAGAACGCTCAGCGCACCATCACCATCCAACCGATCCAACCGATGCGGCTGCGAAGGTCGGAATTCTGGAGCTGGGGGCTTGGCCAATCCGGGGCTACTTCATAAGCGTGACGTGGCCGACGTAATCCTTTTTCCATTGGCCTTTCTCAGCTGAGATCGTCTGTCCTAACTCTGGGCAATAGACGCCGCCATCGCATTGGTAGAGGCTGCTCTCTGGGCACCAGGCGCAGTCGTCGCACAGCCAGCGGTAGTTGCTGAGCGTGGTGGTGGCTCCTAGGCGGACTGCGCCTCCAGCAGTGAGGAAGATGGGCTTGCCAGCGTCATCACAGGCTAGGCGCTCCACGACGGCTCCGGTGCTGGAGGTGAGGAGCGTGAAATCCACGCATGCTGCCTGTGGCTTGGGCACTAGCGGGGTCCAGCGCATGGCCTCTGTGCTACTTTGGCCTTGCATGAGCTGCCAGACTTTGAGGGAGGCGATGTCTGGGTTGACCGGGGTCTTTTTCGTGTTGCTTACACGGTTTGGCTGTTGGCTCCCAGTGTGGTGGAGCAAGTTGGAGAAGTAACCCGCCATGTCTGTGCCAGTGGCAGTCCCACCACCATTTGGATACACGTAGGTGCCGTTTCTGGAAATGACACACAAGCGGAGGCCGCCACTCGTGGCATAACTTTGCTCTGTCAGTCCATTTTGATCCAGTTCCTCCACGCAGGTGCTGCCATCGTAGAGGAAATAGGTGGTGGTGGGCAGGGTGCCGCCACCGCCCACCGTGCTGCGGATGCGGCGGTCGCAGGCATCGTAGCCGTAGGTGGCCAGGGTGCTGCCAGTGGCGCGATCCCGCACGGCAACGAGCCGATCACAGGCATCGTAGGTGCATTCGATGCCACCGGTGCCTCGGCTGAGCAGCGTCATGCTGCCTTGGTCATCCCACTGCACGGAACCTCCGGGCCAGGTGGTGTATTGCTCAGCTTGGAAGTCCGCAGGGGGAATAGCGCTGCTGCTAGAGTAAGTCCCGGGATTACTGCCGCCACTGCTACTAACACGTTTGCCACGGGCGCCTAGCACGTAGGAAACTTCGCTTTCTATGACAAGGGGCGCGGCAGCAGCGGCTCGGGTGCGCGTGAGGCAGGCGGTGGTCAGATTCCGCGCATCTAGCGTGAAGTCTTGCACCCGTGCGGCTCCACCGAAGGCACGCAGTGTTTGCGTGACGCATTGGTCGGCATTGCGACGTGTGACTTCATTTTCCAATACCGTGCCACCGCTATTCGTGATGGTGGTGCGCACACATTCACCCAAGGAGAAATCGGGCAGCAAAGCGATGCCGCCGCCGCCTGTGATGCGGGGTTCGCCATCGCTACGGATGTCCCGCGTGGTCACCACGCCATTGATGCGGGCTTCACGGACGCACTCGAAGCCAGAGTAATCACAGGTGCTGATGGT
>JAYVJI010000872.1:0-8974 GCA_043769435.1 Verrucomicrobiota bacterium | reverse complement strand
CTCTAGGAGGCTCAGCTCCTCGTCCCGGTCCATGGTCTGCACCATTTCCAGCGTCAGGCTCTCCAGCCACGGGACATCGCACTGGGGCTGCGCGGTGATCAGGACGTAGTCTTCCGGGGAATGTTCAAACAGCCGGCCCATGCGTTGCTCACTCCTCTCGTAAAAGGACTCCACAGCTCCGAAAACACCGGGGCCGGAGAAATCCACGGTGCTCTGGCGCACGTCGGACCCCACTTTGTAGACCTGACTATACATCAGCTGGCGGTTGGAGGATTTCACATTCTCAGTGAAAGCCCTGCCGGTGAGTGAGCCGGTGGTATTGTCTCCCGTCACAAAAATGTTAGCCAGCGGGTGCTGAAAATTCACGGTCCACGCATGGCGCTCCTGCCAGGGACGGCTGGCCAGCTGCAGAGCCATGGCCGCGAGCGCTTCCTTCATCAGCGCATCGATCACCGGAGAATGATGGATCCGTAGGTCCGCCAGATGCAGATAGTAATCTACAAACAACGGCTCAAATCCAGCACGGGCCAGGAGCGCATTCCTCCCCCGCACGAAGTAGGTCCTCACCTCAAGGCTGCCGGCTTCACTGCCAATTTTACTGCCCGCTTCGCTGCCGGTTTCCGCTGGGAATTCAGGTTCCATAGTTAGACTGATTTTGACAATGTAGACTTGTTTGCGCACTTCGCGGCAACCGCTAAGCCACCCTCTTTATAACGATGCGGCCCGTCCCGGTAGGACCAGCCATGTGCTCTTCCGGCCCCGCCCGCTCAATTGCAAGCCCGGACCTCATGGCCGGTTTTCTTGCGATTTCCGGGGTCTTTCCATTTCCCATTTCCATGGAACATTCACCCCCTGTCCACCTTTGAAAGCCCGTCAGGACATCTGCGCGGGTTACCCGCCGGTTTGACAACCCACTTAGGCGGACTTACAAAATGAATCCGAGCCCATGACCACCACGGACAACAATATCACGCCCGCAGCGCTGGAGGGAGCCGCCGCCGCCAGTGCGGAACTGGTGGCTGCCCTCTACGCTGACCTGCGTCGGCTCGCGGCGAAACACATGGCGGCGGAATCCGGTCCGCAGACATTGTCCGCCACCGCGCTGGTGCATGAAGCGTGGCTGCGCATGGGCGCGCCGGAGGCGGCGGACGCCCGGTGGGAAAATCGCCGCCACTTCTTCGGCTCCGCCGCACAGGCCATGCGCCGCATTCTCATTGACCGCGCCCGCAACAAGGGCCGCCAAAAACGCGGCGGCGAGCTGGAACGCGTGGACGCCGCCATTTCCCAGATCATCGCGCCGGTGCCGGATGACCAGCTTCTGGCGCTGAACGATGCCCTCGAAACTCTGGCGCAAAAAGACCCGGAGACCGCGGAAATCGTCAACCTGCATTACTTCGGCGGCCTGTCGTGGGTGGAAATCGCCGAGATGACCGGGAAGTCCGAGCGCGACCTGCGGCGCCAGTGGACCTTCGCCCGCGCATGGCTGCGCGAGGAGATCCTGGGAGCGCCCCTGGGAGCGCCGTCCGTCCCGGCGGCCCTTAAAAACAACCGCGCGCAGCGCCACTCTCATAGGGCGCGGACTTGATCCACGTGCCGCCATCAGGCACCACGAGGGCCTCATCTAAGGAACACTAAGGAACACGGTCAAATTTTCGAAAATACAGGAACGCCAAGCGCTAGGAAAGCCCTGCCATCGCTTATCCTCAAAAGACATAATTGATATAATTGAGTCAGTAAGTAAGTTTCCTAGTGAAAAGTGGCATCGCACTTGCGCCCGTAGAGTTGCGGCTTAAGCAGGGTTGTCGCGGAACGAAACCCGGTCTGCTCCTGTAGCTCAGTGGATTAGAGCAACGGCCTTCTAAGCCGTGGGTCGCTGGTTCGAATCCAGCCGGGAGCGCCAGTTCTTCGCTTCCTGCCACCGGGTTCCCCGGGGTTGGGTCCACGGGGTTGACCCTCGGCTATTTTTTCATGGGATGCTCCTTCAGGATTTCCTCGACCATGTAGAAGTTCACCCGATCCTTGGTGGCCTCGCGCACTTTTTTCACCTGTTCAGCGGAGACGGGGTTGAGGTCGTTGCCGAAGGACTGGCGCACGTAGGTGAGCACTGCGGCGAGTTCGATGTCGTTGAGCATTCCTCCAAAACCGGTCATGGGCGGGACGCCTTTGCTGGGGTCAAAGTGCTGGCCGGCTACTTCGATCGGTCCCCAGAGACCTTTGAGTACGATCTTGATGAGGCGCTCATCGTCCTCGAGCCATTCGCTTTTGGAAAGGGCCGGATAGATGTTAGGAAGTCCTTGACCGTTGGCCTGGTGACAGGTGGAGCAGTTGGCATCGCGGAGGAACACTTCCTTGCCGATATGGTAAATACGCCCCTCTTCTCCGGCAAGCGGCCTAGTGGGACCGAAGCTCTGCTGGGCCTCGGTTTTCGGAGCTTGGGCAAACTCAAATTTCCCCTCAAGAAATGCTAGCGCATTGGAATTGCCGTTCAGATCAAGGGCATTTTGCTGCTTCAAGGCAGCGATGTCATCCTTCAAGGTCGTTTCTAGGATAAGCCTTGTGACCGGGCCCATGTATTGATCGAGGGGAAACTTGAGCGCCTCGAGAGCGATGCGGACGCCGTCAGCATTATCCAGCCATGAGGCGGCGATGATGGCTTCCAGGCGCACGCGGGAACTGGCGTCCCGGGCGGCCTGCAGGAGGAGGGCAGGGGCGCCGGGCACGCGGCGGTGAGCAAAGCGCAGGACGCTGGCAGCTGCGGCCCGGGCCTCTGGTAATTGCGCTCTTAGACATTGCTGAATGAGGCCGACGTCCGGCTGATTCTGCGCCCATGTGGCCCACATGGCCTCGCAGAGGTGGTGCGTGTAGGCCGGGTCTGCCTTGTCGAGGCCCGCCGCCCATGCCTTCACCGCAGGTATGACATCGGCAGGGACATGGCGGCGCAGTTCACACCGGCTGCGGTAGCGGGTGCGGTACTCCGGGAGTTTGAGGTTTTCCAGCAGCTCGGGAATGGTCGCCCCGGCTACTTTGGCAGGTGCCACTAGGGGACGATCCGTGCAGGTGATCCGGTAGATGCGGCCATGGTCGTGGTCCCTGTTAGGGTCCCGGGCATTGTGCTGCATGTGGCCGACGAGGGCATTATGCCAGTCTACGAAATAAAGTGACCCGTCTGGCGCAAACTCCAGATCCACCGGGCGGAAGTTGCTGTCATTGGAGGAGATGAGGTCGCCGGCTAGTTTGCCAGCAAATCCGGAACCATCATTGCCTGTGGCGCTGAAGTTGATGCCGAGAAAGCCTATGCTGTTGCAGGCCATGAACTGACCCTGGCGGTCCTCTGGAAAATGCCCGGAAGAAACAAACTCGCTGCCGGAAGTGGGGCGCGAACGCTTGGGGACAAACTTGCACACCAAGGGGTTCTCGATACCATAGGGCATCTTCGCAGAAACCGGCAGGCCCCAGTAATTCTCACCGCTGGAGGCGTCTGAAATAAAGCATTGCTCCCAGTAGTCAAACGCGACGCCCCATGGGTTATTGTAGTCCGCCTGGCTGTAGCGCTCCAGCCGGTGGCTGGCGGGCTCAAAGCGCCAGACACCCCCGTCATTACAGCGGCGCGGACCATAGGGAGTTTCCACCTGAGAATGGAGGAACCGGCCTTCGCAAAGGTAAAAGGCACCGGAGGCGTCTGCGCAGTAGGCGGAGATGGCGTGGTGGGTGTCATGGGTGTCAAATCCATGCATGATAATCTCCATCCGGTCCGCTTTATCATCTTGATTCTCGTCCACCAGCAGGCACAGGTTGGGCTCTTGGGAGAGGTAGACTCCCTCGGGAGCGAATTCGAAGCCGATGGGCAAGTGCAGCCCATCTGCGAAGACCTTTTCTGTATCGGCCCGGCCATCATTGTTAGTGTCTTCGAGGATGATCAGCTTGTCGTTAGGCATGGGGTCACCCGGGCGCCAGTGAGGGTAAGTGGGCATCACGGCCACCCAGAGGCGGCCCTTGTTGTCAAAGGACATCTGCACCGGGTTCTTTAGGTTAGGGAACTCGCGCTCGGAGGCGAACAAGCCCAGCTTGAATCCGTCCATGACCTTGATATCCTTCAGGGCAGCCTCCCCGGCTTGGTAGGCAGCGGAACCCATAGCGCCGCCGGGGCGGAAGTTGGTGGGCACGGGCGGCAAGGCGTGTGTCGCGGAATCGTCGACAGTGAGATCACTTTTTCTGCCGCTGGCGATGTCGTGAATGAGCGTATCCCGCAACGCGGCCATTTCGCGCGTTTTTTGCACCTCGTCTTGGTAGTTTTGCGGGCCGTACGGGGCGTAGCGCTGACCATGGGTATGGACCCCGTTGACGAGGTTGTAGTCGTTATTCCAGAGCCAGTCTTTTTGCTTCACGGCGGCGTGGACCTTTGCGGGATCAGCCTTGGACGTGACCGGCCCTGCTCCGTAGATCCCCGTCGCCAGGATGTCCGCCAGTTCCCGGTAGCCGGCCTCTGTGGGCGCAAATCCATTGATCGTGAAGGGTTCTTTTTGCTGGCTGTAACGGGACTTGGTGACCGTGAATAAATCAACGAATGTGATGTGGTGCTTCTTTGCCACCCGCTCCATGGCCGCTGTGTAAAGTGCCAGGCTGGCGTTCTCTATTTCACCATTTGGCAGGTCACGTTTTGCGGAGAGATTCTCAAAGGCGATGGGGGAGACAAGGACAAGCCGCGGTGCCGTTTTGCCATTATAGGACCTGCTCAGCGTATGCGCGGCGAAGGCATCCAGCTCTCCTTCAAAGTTCGCCGCGCGCTCTGGACCATCAAAGGATTCATTCAAGCCGAAGAACGCCACGATGGTGTCCGCTTTCAGAAAGGCCAGCCATTCGTCGGGCGTGGGGAAGAACCCCTTTCCATTGTGCATGGCGAGATGCGGATGGAACTTTTCTGCGCGGGGAATGCCCACTGGGACACGCGCGCCGGGTGCGGGCGGAAACCCGGGGTATCACCTGGACGGCCCATGTTCCGCACGAAGAGGGCCTCATCCGGATAACGCAGATGCAGCCCGGTTTCCAGTCTGCTGTAGTAAACATCCCGCTCCGCCAGACCATTCCCTATCAAAACGATGCGCTCTCCTTTGGCGGGCGGGGCCACCTTCTGTGAGGCCGCTGATGTGGCCTCCACGGGCTGGGGCATTCTAGCATGGGAGGCATTTGCAGGGACATTGGTAGGCGTCGTCCCTCCCGCCGCCATGGCCACGCAAAGGCATCCAGCCAGCGCCAGACAGTTGATAATAAAAATTACTTTTTTCATGGGTTGGTGAGATGATTGGGTGCGCGGTGAGGCCTGCGTGGGCGGGACTGGGAAAAAGCTGAATGTTGCCTGCGGATCAGGCCCATGCTAGGGCGTAGGCGCGGCGGCCTTTGCGCAGGAGTATCGCGTTGCTGTGGAGGAGGTCGGCTCCGGTCAGGACTGCCGCCGGATCCGCTGCTCTGAGGCCGTTGAGGTAGATGCCGCCGCTCTCGATGTCGCGCCGGGCCTGGGCTTTGCTGGGGCAAAGGCCGGACTGGACAAGGGCCTCCCCCAGCGGCAGGCCCGCGGTGGAAAAATCCGCCGGAAGCGTGAACCCCGGGACTTCAGTCCGCAGCACCTCCAGCGTAGCCGGCGTGAGTTCCTCAAGGCTGCCGCCAAAGAGGATACCGGTGGCCTTCCGGGCCTCATGGCAGGCAGCTTCTCCATGGATGAGCGTGGTCACGGCGTGGGCCAGCGCCTGATGCGCCTCGCGTCCGCCGGGATTGGCAGCGTGTGCGGCCTCAAGGGCTGTCACTTCTTCAAGGGAAAGAAACGTAAAGAATTTCAGATAGGAGATAACATCGCGGTCATCTGTCTGAATCCAGAATTGATAGAATCGGTAGACGCTGGTCCGCCGGGCGTCCAGCCAGATCGTCCCGCTCTCGGTCTTGCCGAACTTCGTTCCATCCGACTTCTTGATCAGCGGCATGGTCAGCCCCCATGCTTTGCGGTCCAGTTTTTTACGGATGAGTTCCATCCCGGCGGTGATATTCCCCCACTGATCACTACCGCCGATCTGCAGGGCGCATTCATACTTCCTCGCTAGGTGGTAGAAGTCATACGCTTGCAGCAACATGTAGCTGAATTCCGTATAGCTGATGCCCACGTCGCGGTCCTCCATTCTGGCGCGCACGCTTTCCTTCGCCACCATCTGGTTGACGGTGAAATGCTTCCCGACATCCCTTAGGAAATCCAGAAAACTGACAGGCCCTAGCCAGTCAAAATTATCCACGAGCCGTGCGGGGTTTTCCACGGCCTCAAAGTCCAGCAGCCTAGCTAGTTGAGGGCGGATGGCAGCTACGTTAGCGCTGATCTGCGCGGCATTCAGCAACTGTCGTTCCTGGGTCTTTCCGCTGGGATCACCGATGGCACCGGTCGCGCCGCCAGCAACGGCGATGGGGTGGTGCCCGGCATTCTGGAAGCGCCGGAGGGCGAGTAGTGGGACTAGACTCCCCACGTGCAGGCTGTCTGCAGTGGGATCAAATCCACAGTAAAGCACCACCGGCCCACTCCGCAGCCGGAGGGGTAGGGCATCTGCAGCGGAAACGCCGGCATCATCGGTCCGGCCGGTATAGTCTTCCACCAAGCCGCGCCACTGTAGTTCGTCTAGTATATCCATGGTAGTAGTGTCACAAAAAATGCTCTCCCGGTGCACGGAGTTCAGGAACCGCCGCGTTATAAAAAAATCATACCGGCATGGCCCCGCAGGGCTCACGCTGCGCCGGCCAGGGGCGCTAGGTCAAACACTTCGCGGGCATCAGCCACACATCCGCAGATGGCGGCAGCTGCTACCATCAGGGGGCTCATCAGGATCGTGCGCCCTGTGGGGCTGCCTTGGCGGCCTTTGAAATTCCGGTTCGATGAACTGGCGCACATCTGGTCGCCTATGAGCTTGTCAGGATTCATAGCCAAGCACATGGAACACCCTGCACCGCGCCACTCAAATCCCGCATCCCGGAATACCTGATCGAGGCCTTCCTTTTCGCACATCACCGCGACGATCTGGCTGCCGGGAACGGCGATGGCTTTGACCCCGGGAGACACGTGGTGGCCCTTGATGTAGCGGGCGACTTCACGGAAATCGCTGAGCCTCCCATTCGTGCAGGAGCCGATGAAGGCGACATCGATCTTGGTCCCCTTGATGGGCGCGCCGGGAGCAAGCTTCATATATTCCAGAGCCTCGACGATGCTGGCGCGCTCGTTCTCCGTGCGGGCCGCCGCCGGATCCGGCATGTGGCTGTCCACGCTGAAGCCTTGGTCCGGGCTGACGCCCCAGGTCACGGTCGGGGCTATGTCCTCCGCAGAGATATTCACCACGTCATCGAAAACAGCATCTGCATCGGTGGCCATGGATTTCCAGATAGCGACTGCTGCGTCCCACTCCGCCCCGGTGGGGCAATACGGACGCCCTTCGAGGTAGGCGAAGGTCTTCTCATCCGGGTTCACATAGCCACAGCGGGCGCCGCCTTCTATGGACATATTGCACACCGTCATCCGTTCCTCCATGGAAAAACCATCCACGGTGTCGCCGCCGTATTCATAGGCGTAGCCGATGCCTCCCTTGGCCCCGAGCAGCGCGATGATGTGGAGGATGACATCCTTGGCATAAACTCCAGGCCGCAGCTTGCCGTTCACATTGATGCGCCGCACCTTTGGCTTGCTCATGGCGAGGGTTTGACTGGCTAGCACATCCCGCACCTGAGTGGTCCCGATGCCGAAAGCGATCGCCCCAAAGGCACCGTGCGTGGCGGTATGGCTGTCCCCGCAAGCGATGGTGGTGCCCGGCTGGGTGATGCCCTGCTCTGGTCCCACGACATGGACGATGCCCTGCTTGCCGCTGTGGAGGTCAAAGTAAGTGATGCCGAAGTCCACGGCATTTCGCCTCAGTTCGGCGATCATGCCTGCGGCCAGAGGATCGGCAAAGGGCTCCGTCTGCACATCCGTGGGCACGATGTGGTCCACCGTGGCAAAGGTCCTGTTAGGAAATTTGACCTTCAACCCCAGATCACGCAGCATCCCAAAGGCCTGCGGGCTGGTGACTTCGTGAATCAAGTGCGTGCCGATCAACAGTTGCGTCTGTCCATTTGGAAGCTGCCGCACCGCGTGCGCATTCCATACTTTTTCGAAGAGTGTCTGACCCATAGTGATGCGATAAAAAATCAGGGATTAGCGGGGGCTGGTTTCGCGGGAAGTGCTGGTGCTGGCGCTGGTGCAGGTGCAGGCGCTGGTGCCGGTGCCGGTGCTGGTGCTGGTGCTGGAATTTCCGCAGGAACGGACGGAGTCGCGGCATCAGGGAGTTGCGGCAGTTTCACGTCAGGAAGCATTTTTTCCGCTGCGGCAGGATTTGCTGCTCCCGGGGTTCCGGGACCGTCAAGGTTCAGGCTGGGGGAACCTAGCAGACGGGGCATGAGTCCAGCACCGGGCGCTCCGGGCATCCCCGCTTCGGATGGTTTTTCCTCAACCCACGGGATGCTGACCGGGGGCTTGATTTTTACCTGTTGCTCACGGGCTTTCACCTTTTCCACGAGTTCCGCGGATGAACTGGGGATAAGCTTATAGTCGGCGAGAGCCTCCTCGGCCTTTCCCTCTTCCCACTTCAAATCGCCCAAGCGCAGGCGGGCGACAGGGGCGAAGGCCGACGTGCCGCCAGCCAGTTCTGCGAACGCCTTGCCGGCACCTGACTTGTCACCGGACTGGAGCATGAGGTCCGCCAGCCGCAAGGTGGCGAGATCACGCAATGGGTAGTCCGGATACTCGGAAAGCAGCTTCTTCAGCAAGTCCACAGCCTCACCGGGTCTTTCCGTTCCCAGCTTCTGCGCAGCGAGGAACAGTGCGGTGGCGGCACCGGGCTGCCCCGCATGATCTTCCGCCGCCTTCTTCAGCTCGGCGACGGTCGTGGCCCGGCTGGCAGCCAGCCCTGCGGCTTCAGCC
>JAYVJI010000871.1:0-5807 GCA_043769435.1 Verrucomicrobiota bacterium | reverse complement strand
TGAAAGACAGCCTGCGCCAAAATAAGCCTTACGATCAGTTTGTGCGGGAAATGGTGGACGCGAGGGGCTACATCTGGGACAACGGTGCCGTGGGTTACTACCTGCGCGATGCCGGCATGCCCCTAGATAACATGTCTAACACTACGCAGATCTTCCTGGGCACCCGCCTCGTCTGCGCTCAGTGCCACAACCACCCATTCGACAAGTGGACCCAGAAGGACTACTACCAGCAAGCCGCGTACACATTTGGAGTGGATACCGAAGCCATCGCCAGCCGCGGACTGGCAGAGGACATCGCCAAGGCCAATGAATCCGTCGATAAGAGCAAAATGCGCTCCATGCAGCGGGACAAGGCGGCTATCAAAAGAATCGTGGACGGCATGCTCGAACCACTCAAAAAGGGTGTCGCGGACAGTGGCAAAAAGCTCAACCTGCCTAACGACTATAAATACGATGATGCGAAGCCCGGCGAAACAGTGGCCGCACGCACAATCTTCGGGGAAAAGGTCAACGGGAAGACCGACCCGCGCGAACATTACGCCACATGGATGACCAGCGATGAAAACCCACGCTTCACCCTCGTCATCGCCAACCGCCTCTGGAAACGGGTCATGGGGCTCGGCCTCGTGGAACCTGTGGACGATTTCAAAGAGGGCACCGAAGCCTCCAACCCAGCACTGATGAAGTACCTGACCCAGCAGCTGGTCTACGGAAAGTACGACATGAAAAAAATGTTGCGCTCGCTGTATAACACCAAAACCTACCAGCGGGAATGCACTAAAGCAGACGTCCCGGAAGACAAGCCTTACTACTTTCCAGGCCCCGTCCTGCGCCGCATGACGGCCGAGCAAATGTGGGATTCTATATGCACGATGGTGATCCCCGATCCTGACCTGCGCCTGAGAGGTGCGGACTTCCGCAGCAAGCTGGAAGGCATGCGCAAAGAAGCGGAACTCATGGAAAAAGCGACACCCGGAGAGATAGTCTCCGTGGCAAAAAAATACGCCGACCAGGATGCCGATCTCGATTTCAAAATCCGGGTGGCCCGTGAAAAACTGGGCGCAGCCCGACAAAAGAATGATGCTGCCGGAGTGGCCGCAGCCCAGAAGGAACTAAACGCCAGCAACGACGCCCGGGACGGGCTGGAAATCTCCGCACGCAACGAGCTGCTCAAGGACATGAGCGGGAAGAAGGGCCAGTTCGTTTCCACTGTTTCCAGACCGGGAATGGGCAAGAAAGAAGAACCGAAGGACCCTGCAGCCACTGTGTCAGCCAGCCAGTGGGAAGGCTATGGCGATGAATACTTCCGCGCTTCCGAACTCCCCTCCCCCGCTCCCGGCGGCCACTTCCTGCGTGAGTTTGGCCAGAGCAATAGAGAGGTGATCGATAACTCCAGCACCGAGGCCACCGTCTCGCAGGCACTGAACCTGATGAACGGCCCACTCTTCGAGAAAATCACCATGGAGAAAACAGTGCTCATGAACCGCTTCACAGGAGCCAGCACAGACGAGGGCCGCATGGATGCCCTTTTTATGACATTCTATGGCCGCCATCCTTCCGACACGGAAAAAGCCATCGTGCTCGAAACCGTGAAAGAGGAAGGCCCCAAAAAAGGCTGGAACTCCATCATCTGGGCTCTGCTCAACAGCCGTGAATTTGTTTTCGTTCAGTAACTCTCCTCATTTTCATTCACTAACCTGAAATCCACCAACTACCAACTACTATGGACTTTCTCCGCACCTCCAACGAGCAGACCCGCCGCCGCTTCATGGGCTACACCAGCAAGAGCCTGCTGGGCGTCAGCATCATACCCTCCATGCTCCCGCTGGGAGCCCGCGCTGCTGAAAAAGCAGTCAAGGAGGCCGCCGCCGCTCCGGCCCGCAAGCCCACCGCCCGGAACATCATCTATCTCTATATGTCCGGTGGCATGACCCACGTGGACACTTTCGATCCCAAGCCAAACGCCGGTGAAAAGGTTAGCGGCCCCGTCAAGGCCATCAATACCAAGGCCGATGGCGTGCAGATTTCCGAGTATTTCCCGATGCTGGCCAGCCACATGGATAAGGTCTGTCTAGTACGCGGCCTCTCCACGACGCAAGGGGCTCATGAGCAGGGAAATTACTTCATGCACAGCAGCTATACCATGAGGGGGACTATTCAGCACCCTGGCATCGGCGCGTGGCTGCAGGCCATGGAAGGCAAGACCAACCGCACCCTGCCCGGCAGCGTCTGCATCGGCGGTGGATCCATGGGTGGCGGGTCAGGCTTCATGGAGAGCAAGTACGCCCCGCTCTACATCGGCAGCGCCACAGATGGCGTCCCTAACAGCAAGGCCCGCAGCGGCACCCGCGAGTTTGATGAGCGCCGGATGCTCGCGAGCAAGTTTGACGAGGCCTTCCACAGCAAATACGACGCCAAGAAAGTGCGCGCCTACAGTGACATGTATGACGACGCCGTGCGGCTCATGCGCTCCGAAGACCTGAAGGCATTCAATCTCAATATGGAAGACGCCGGAGTGCGTGAAGAATACGGCCAAAACGGCTTTGGCCAAGGCTGTCTCCTCGCCCGCAGGCTCATAGAAAATGACGTCCGCCACGTTGAGGTCACGCTGGGAGGCTGGGACACCCACACGAATAACTTCGCTGCGGTGCAACGTAATGCCGCCTCCCTTGATCAGGGCGTGGCAGCGCTGATCAATGATCTCGACCGCCGCGGCCTTCTTGATGAGACCCTCATCGTTCTGACCACTGAGTTTGGACGCACACCATACGTCAATGAAAACGACGGACGCGACCACTTCCCCAAAGCCTTCTCCGGATTCATCGCCGGCGGCGGCGTCAAAGGCGGCATGGCCTACGGGGCCACCAACGAACACGCCACCGAAGTCGTCTCCGGTAAAATGACCCCGCCAGACTTCAACGCCACCATCGCCTACGGCCTCGGCCTTCCCCTCGACCAGGTCATCTACAGCCCCAGCAAGCGGCCCTTCACAGTCGCCGACAAGGGTGCACCGGTCACCGAAATCTTCGGCTGAAAAACTGCGGCCACCCCCGCCTTTCCAAAAGGCCGGTCCCTCACGGGGCCGGCCTTTTTTATGACCAGCTGTGCTCCCCGTGTGCTCCCCGTATGTGGCCTGCCATCAAGTGCACTTATTTATTTAGAGTTGCTATGCCCGGACTTCAGTGGTTGCTCTTCCTTTACAAGCTGCCTGCCCGCAAGCCTTCCACCCGGCTCACGCAGTGGCGGACGTTGAAGAGGCTGGGCCGCTCCGGCTGGACGGATCAGCAAATGCTGGAGCGTGGCTTCGAGTACTCCGACGGCTAGTTCAAGACTTTTACGATATCAACTCATCAACACACCAACGCCAGGACATATGGAAAACGCACCAGCAAACAGCTCAGGCGCACCAGCAGATAGCTCCGCTCCTCCTCCCATGCCTACCTTTCGCGAAGCTGTAAAATACTGGTTCAAGCTAGGCTGCATCAGCTTTGGCGGACCGGCAGGGCAGATCGCTATCATGCACAAAGAGCTGGTGGAAAAGCGTCGCTGGATTTCAGACGATCATTTCCTTCATGCTCTGAATTTCTGCATGTTTCTGCCCGGCCCCGAGGCTCAGCAACTCGCCACCTACCTTGGCTGGCGGCTGCACGGCACCAAGGGTGGCATCGCTGCCGGGACCTTGTTTGTCATTCCTTCCGTGTTCATACTTTTTGCTCTGGCTTGGATTTTCATGGCATGCGGGCACATCACCTGGCTTAGTGCTTTATTTTACGGACTGAATGCCGCCGTCATCGCTGTAGTGGCCGAAGCGGTGCTCCGCATCGGCAAGAAAACGCTGAAAAGCCCGGCACTTTGGGCGTTGGCAGCCATATCGTTCTATTTGATCTATAGAATGGAAATTTCCTTCGTCTTCATTATTATAGGAGCCGCGCTAATAGGGCTGATCGGCCATGCATTCCTGCCCAGACTATTTCCCTCCGGCAAAGGCCACGCAGCTGGAGCCAAAGGAGAAGGGCCTGTGCTGGAACTACCGGCCTCCCGACCCGCCACATGGGTTCGCACCCTGACAATCACATCCGTTTGCCTGACGCTTTGGATCGTGCCCTTGGTTGCGCTGGCCACATGGCTGGGATGGGACAGCACCCAGGCTCAGCAGGGACTCTTTTTCAGCAAGGCCGCACTCGTCACCTTCGGCGGAGCCTATGCCGTCCTGCCCTATGTGGCCCAACAGGCGGTGGAGAAATACGGCTGGCTCAGCCACGGCCAAATGATGAGTGGCCTTGGACTGGCCGAGACCACACCCGGGCCGCTCATCATGGTTTTGCAATTCGTGGGATTCGTCGGCGGCTGGCAATATCCAGGTCAGCTCAGTCCTCTAGCCGGTGCCACCATCGGGGCCTTGATCACCACTTGGGTGACATTTGTGCCATGCTTTTTATTTGTATTCTTGGGTGCCCCCTATGTTGAAAAACTGCGCCACCAACCCCGCCTCAGTGCCGCCATGACCGCCATCACCGCCGCCGTGGTGGGCGTCATTTTGAATCTTGGCGTCAAATTTTCCACCCATGCGCTCTGGCCCGGACCGAGCCACGCCTTCGATTGGTTTACTGCCGCAGTAGCCATCGCAGCCTTCGTCGCCATGCAGCGGAAAATCATCGGCCTTATGCCTGCGATAGGTATCTGCGCCCTACTAGGCCTAGGCTGGAAGATGCTCACGTAAACAAGCGTTGGTAAATGCGGGTTAGTATTAGGCCCAATCAAAACCAATTATACCAACTATGATAAAAATTCTCCTACTACTGCTCCTGATGTTGTCAGTAGTTCCCACGTTCGCTGCCGGGACGACCGCTTATCCAGCGGTGAAATTTCCCGACCCGGGCGGCTGGGGGCGCAATATCCAGCGCACGATGCGGTTGCTGGCGACGAGCACGGCGGAACAACGTCATCCGGTCCGCATCCTTTTTTATGGGCAAAGTATAACGGAACAGAAATGGGCCAAGATGGTGGAGGATGATCTGCGGCAGCGATTTCCTCATGCTGATCTCGTCGTGGAAAACCGCGCACTCGGCGGCTTTGCGTCCCAGTTGCTCGTCAAGACAGCGGAGACGGACCTCTATCCGTTCCAGCCGGACCTGCTCATTTTTCACGTTTACGGTGCCCACGATAAATATGAAGACATCATCCGCCGCACACGGGAACGGACGACGGCCGAGATTCTGCTGCAGAACGACCATGTGACGAAAACTGAGGACCTCACCGAAGAAACGGATCCCGCCAAAGTGCCCATCCAGAGCGGCAAGTGGGATGCGTTCATGAATCACCATCACCTGCCGGCGGTGGCGAAAAAGTACAGTGCGGAATTCTGCGACCAGCGCGCCCTCTGGAAGGCCTATCTATCCGAAAACAAGCTGGAGCCCAAAGCGCTCCTGCGCGATAACGTCCACCTGAATGCCCATGGCGAGTGGCTCATGGCCGAATGCGTGAAGGCCTACCTGCGCTACGATCCAAAGCTGGGCCCATCGCCGGCGGAGCAATGGGTGACAACCTACGACGTGGGCAAAGCTGGGCAGAAGACCGATGACAAGCTGCGGCTGGAGGTTGAAGGCACGCGCATTGAGCTGATCCGCAAACCGGGGCCGGCGGCAAAGGTCGCTGTCACCATCAATGGACGCAAGCCATCCGAGTATCCTGAGCTGTATGGCTTCACCCGTGCGGTGAGCCAGCCAGAGGGAAAGTGGCTGGTGAAGTGGCCTATCATTGCCCCAGTGCAATCACAGCAGCCCTTGCTCATCGAAGACTGGACGCTC
>JAYVJI010000870.1:0-2406 GCA_043769435.1 Verrucomicrobiota bacterium | reverse complement strand
TAAACCGCCCCGGCAAATTCGACGCGTGCTTTACGAGCCATGAGAAGAATGATCCACTCAGAAATCAGCCCTCCACGCAATGGTGAAATTCTCGATTCTAAAGCTTCTCTGACCCCTTTCCTGCAACAACGCCCGCCGCCGCGAGTCTTCCGCTACGGCGGCGGCGTCACTCGCAGCGCGAGAGGCGGCGCCTCATCACCGCCGCTTGCCACCCGCTCCACACGGCTTGCCGCGATCCACTCCCCCAGCTTCTGCGCGGTGCTTTTGAATCGCTGCCCGCAAACCACATCCAGTTGCTTCACCGCCGCAACCAAGACGGCTCTGCTTCCTCGACTGAAGGGTATCGTGCCTCCACCGGCACCAACACCGTGCGATAAAACTGCTATCGTGACCCTTCCTCGCGTTCGCGCACGATGCGACCCATTTCATGCGGATCGTAGTTAGTATTACTTTGTTAATCAATTACATGGGACGGAATATCGACACAGCGAATGCTTGCTGGTCACCACCGATGCCGTTTCTTGAGTAAAAATAGAATTAGCACGGCGGACACAAGGACTCCGACAGAAAGCCGATTCCTTTTGAGTAAATCGATTGGGCTGGTGGAGACATGCGTTCCGGTTGGCGAATTCAGGGAAGGAGAGGGAGCGGGCGGCTGCGGCGGGTTCGCTGCGGGCAATTGCGGAGCCAATGATTTTGCGGCAAAGCGATGCTCGTTCGCGCGCCACCACTGGCGGGCACCTTCCATGTCATTTGGGATTTCTACGTGCAGCCTCTCCCTCGCAAGTTTGATAAGCCAAGCATGCGCCATAGATGCGGGCGAACCCTCCATGACATCACCGTGGTCTATTGGCGGATGATATAGACTGAATAAAAATGGACCAATCAGTCGGAACGCGCGGTCGTCAGGAAGATTGGCCGCGAATCCCAAGTAGTCCAAATAGCAATTTCGACTCGCATTGTATTCGGCGCGGTTTGCCTTCTTATACTCCTCATTGCGAAATCCTTCAACCAGCACTTCACCCATGTGTTTCAGGTTTCGTGAAACATAATCTTCCAAGTCAGGGTGATTGAGAAGTATCTCTCTTGCTATCTTGATGCGACGCGCGTCCTCGGGAGTTGTGGTGAGCCTGCCCTCTGCTCGATCACGCATTAAGCGCCAAAATATTTGTTCCAAAGGAGCACTCTTTAATGCCCAAAGCGCCTCCGGTTGAGCGTTCGCCTCTTCAAAATTTTGCCTCACTTCGGCAGGGATCTTGCCGTGAGGATTGATCATTGAATCAATATAAGCCCCTTGGGTTGAGGGGCAGTAAATAAGACCAACGAGCAGAAGCAACAGTGAAGTGAAAATAGAAAGCGGCGTCATGGCGGTCCGAATTCAGGAGTAGCGAGAGCCGTCCATGTGCTGATCCTAATGACCTCACCGTTTCGGAACAACTTGCCGCCGGCATAACCCATCACTCGTTTTGATTCCACGTCCGCAAGTTTGTCCATGCCTGAATGCGAATCGGGCACCCAGCAATGGCTGAGCCCGAAGCAATGCCCAAGTTCATGCGCAATGGCCGCGCTGCTACAACCGGGTCCGATAACTGCGCCGCGGCTTGGGATAGCGAAGGCTTGAGCCAGAGTTCCAGCTTCCATTTGCTCGACCCAAAATAAAACCAAATCCTCTTTAGTAGAGGCATTCCAAAGCGCATACTTCATCGAACTCGCAGTTGGTGGGTAGTTTGGAAACGCTGGCGAAAAAGTCATGGTGTTCACGTAAATGCGCGGTTTTAGCACGACCGTAAAAGTCACATTGGCCTGTTTGCCAAAAATGTCGTTGAGCGCGGCTTCAAGGTTCGCGGCGGCGGGTGGATTCGGCCCGGGATGATTGAGGTTAGCTTGGGCGTCGTAAACGTCTGCTGGGTAAATCCCGATCGTCCAATTGTGCGGCGGGAGGGTGACGGCTTTGACCACCCGGCTGGTGGCGGACTCCAGTACTTCGGCCGTATCGTCGAAGTCGCCCGCTGTCGGCTTGAGATTGAATTTCACGCCATCGAGGACCGCGGTTTCATTGGAAATCGCAACGGGGCCGGTTTTGCTGAGGGTGGGCGGTGTTCCGGTCCCTTCGATTTTCATTTTGATCCGCCGCGTGCCATCCGCCGCCGGGACACCGCCGCGCAGGTGCTGGGAGGCAAAGTAGGTGACGGAATCAAATCCCTCTTCATCCAATCCCTCAAAACGAGTTCCCAGCACTTCGACCTGTGTGGGTTTTAGCTCATACCTGCCTTTTTGGTTTGCGCCGCTTCCAATACTTCCAACGCGCTGAGGCTGCACGAGCGATGTCAGCGCGGTTAGTTCCAGCAAGCAGCCGTCGTAGTAGCCGGTGACGCGGGCATCAGCCTGTATCACGAATGGACGCTG
>JAYVJI010000869.1:0-4065 GCA_043769435.1 Verrucomicrobiota bacterium | reverse complement strand
CATGGCGAAATGGCAGACGCATGGGACTTAAAATCCCTTGTCCCGTGAGGGACGTGTGGGTTCGAGTCCCACTGCCGGTATTTTCCCGGGAGGTTTTTGCTTTGCAGAAATTTCCTCCTTCCTAATTCGGATTATATGGCTAATACGCTGGCCGATGGAAGCATTCTTTGATTTTATTGACGGCAACGGAATTCCCCGCACGGCACCCCTTGGCAGGGAAATGGTCACGGTCGGTTCCTCTGCCGGGGATGCCGTGTTGCTGCCCGCTCCAGCGGTTCCGCGTCATGCCAGTGTCCGTAGTATTCCCAATCGCGGCTTATGGGAACTGGCGCGGATGCATCCCTCAGCACCGCTCAGTGTGAACCGCCGCCCCGTTGCAGAAGCACCGGTGCCGTTGAATCATCATGATGTTATTTCCTTCGCGGGCCAGGAGGTACGTTTCATCAAGCAGCCCGCAGTGCCCAAGCATCAGGGCCGGGACATGCCGGAGTTGATGTTGAAGGCGGCATCGATTATGATAGGGCGGGACAGTAAGGCCAACGAGCCGATGCCCGGTGTGGAGCGCTGGGATCTGGATGGCGAAGACAGCGGCCTGTCCCGGCAGCATGTCAGGGTGGACCGCGACGCTGACCAATGGTTTCTGGAGGACCTCAGCCGCAGTGGCACAGAGTTGAATGGTGTTAGTTTTGCGCGGCAGGCCCTAGTGATCGGCGACCGCTTCCGCATCAGGGACTACTTCTTCGAGTTCACCGGGGAGAGCCTGCGGTGGGTGGATCAGGCCAGCGGTGCCACTATTTCGGGGAGAGACTTGCGCTTCGAAGTGGACACGCCTGCAGGGTCGCTGGCCATCATGGAAAAAGTCAGCGTCCAGGTGCGCAGCGGTGAATTTCTCGGCATCCTTGGCGGCTCAGGGCAGGGGAAGTCCACCCTTCTTAACCTGTTGAGCGGACTGGCCGTGCCGACATCGGGGAAAGTTGAAATAGATGGACGACCTCCGGGCCGCAGCGAAGGAGGCATCGGTTTTGTGCCGCAGGATGACATCGTCCACCGCGCCTTGACGGTCAGGGGCGCGCTGACCTTTGCAGCCCGGCTGCGCATATTGGCACCGGATTCCCTGCTGGAAGCGCTGGTCAGCGGCACGGTGAATCGCCTAGGATTGAAGGCGCACATCGACAAGCGTGTCGGCAGCCTTTCCGGCGGGCAGCGGAAGCGCGTGAATATTGCCACCGAACTGCTGGCGCGCCCTGCGGTGCTTTTTCTGGATGAGCCCTCCAGCGGCTTGGACCCGGCCACGGAAGAGGAATTGATGACTCTGCTGCAAAACCTGCGGCTGACAGGGCAGACCGTAGTCTGCACCACTCACGTGCTGCATAAGGCCTATCTCTTTGATCGCGTCGCCTTCATACACGGAGGTAGGCTGATGTTTCTGGGAACCGCAGCGGATGCCCGGACGCATTTTCTTGACCGCGGGGGAGATGGCTCAGAGACGGCGACACGCGGTGCCACCCAGGCTCCCCTCGAGCGGATCTACGCGCTCTTCGGACACACGACCAGCGACACGATAATGTGGGAAAGCCGTTTCGCAGGCAGCGAGCTGGCTCCCTTCAGAAGCCATGAGGCTCCGCCACCGAGGCGTGTCGCCGCCGGACGGAGCAGCCAGCAAAGGCCATCAGTTATCCGGCACCTCAGTGTGCTGATGGCCCGGCAATGGTCGATCCTTCGCAGTGACCCGCGGAATCTCGCATGGCTGCTGGCGCAGAGCGTTATCATCGGGCTCCTGGGCGGCTGGGTGGGCCGGGCAGATCCGGAATTCCGTTACTTTACCTGCCTGATAGCTACCTTCTGGTTCGGCTGCAGCAATGCCGCACAGCAGATCACTCAAGAGCTGGCGGTATTCCGGCGCGAGCGGGTCTGCGGGGTCGGACTGCATAGCTACATCCTCAGCAAGGCGGTCTTCCTGACGGCGATCACAGTGCTCCAAAGTGTCCTGCTGATTTTCAGTCAAATGCTCCCGGCGCTGGGTGGAGCTGGCGATGCCGGCAGCCTCATGCCTGGTGAAAAGCTGCTCACGCTGCTGGCCTTTGCACTCTCAGGAGCTGTGGGCGTCATGCTGGGCCTGACTATTTCCTCCCATGCCCGCAATAATACCCAGGCGGCCATGCTGGTGCCCCTCATTCTGATCCCGCAGATTCTTTTCAGTGGCTTTGTGGTGCCGTTGCCTGATATGCCCGCCGCCGCGCGGGTCTTCAGTTCCGTGGTGCCGAGCGGTGCGGCCCAGCGCATGCTGGATGCTGCGTGGATATGGGAAAGGCCGCTGCCGGCCATGGTGGATGAATCTAGGGTTCCCATGTTCTGGCTGAGCGATGAGAGAGGGAGTGTGATTCAGCCTGAGGGGAAACAAACAAGGCAGATCGACGAGTTTAATACGGCATGGCAAAACCTCGCAGTTAATTTTGACCGCATCGGAGATCATGCCCCAGCAAAGAAAACATCATCTGAAGCCACAACTTACAGGCCCGATGTGCATTGGGGGGACGATAAAATCCTCCGGCGCTCGGGGGACAAATTTGAAGAGCACGCCGCACGCCGTCCCGGCCCCATCACCCTAGGTATTTGGATAGCGATTTGTTATGTGGCCGTTTGGTTCGGCATGGTGCTGGCTCAGCCGGAAGCTTACGCGCCAGCATGGGCGCGCCGCATACGCGCCCGACGGGCGAGAAAGCAGGCCGCAAAGCAGCAGACTATCTGAGGATTTAGGGACTTGCGCGGGATGCCGCGCGCCGCCACAAGGGACCGATTATTTATGCGACTGCACCGGCCACTGCTCACAGGAGTTATCCACCTCCTTCACGGCATTTTTTCCGGGGGCAGGCAGGCTGACCATGCCGTGGAAAAAGCGCTCCGCAGCAACCCCCGGTGGGGTGGCCGTGACCGGCGGTTTGTGGCGGAGTCAGTCTACGAAATAGTGCGCTGGTGGCGCTGGCTCTGGCATCTGGCTGGTCTCCCGGATGAGGATTGTCTCATCCCGGAAAGGGTCACTCCGGAGAGGCTCTGGCTGGTCTGGGCGGCCTCATGGCTGGACCGGGGAAATGACATGCCGGATTTCTCTGAATGCGCAGAACTGGATCCCGCAGCGGTGGCCCGGCGAAAGACCGGACCTGTTCCTGCTGCGGTGCGCACCTCTTTTCCCGGGTGGCTCTGGGCGGGAGCTTCCGCAGAACTGGGGGACGCATGGCCCTTGATGGCGGATGCTCTCAACGTTCCTGCATCCGTATTCCTGCGGGCCAATCTACTGCGCACAGATGGGCCAGGACTCGCGGCCCGGCTGGCGGCTGAAGGCATCCTGACAACTTCAGTTCCGGGCCTGCCGGATGCCCTTCGCCTGATGGAGCGGAGATCGCTGGCGGCCTCCCAGGCGCTCCAGGATGGGCTGATGGAAATCCAGGACGCAGGCTCTCAGCACATCGCGCCACTGCTGCAGGCCGCACCAGGGATGACTATCGTGGATGCTTGTGCCGGAGCGGGCGGGAAGGCCCTCCACCTTGCCTGCCTGATGGCAAACCGTGGACAGATCATCGCCCTAGATGTGCGCAGCAAAGCGCTGGAAAACCTCAAAACAAGAGCCCGCCGTAACGGTGCCTCCATGATCACCACGAGGGTCGTTGCCGGCAGTGAAGCGTTAGCGGATCTGCATGAATGTGCGGACGCGGTCCTGCTGGATGTTCCCTGCTCCGGGCTGGGCGTGCTGCGCAGACATCCTGACACCAAGTGGAAACTCTCCCCGCGCACACTAGATGACCTCCGGTACGAACAACGGGCTATTCTCCAAAACCGGAGCGCCTTGCTCCGGCCAGGCGGAGCCCTAGTCTATGCTACCTGCAGCGTCCTCCCTTCGGAAAATGAACTCCAAGTACAGGCCTTCCTAACAGGCCGCCCCGACTGGATACTGGAAGTGGAATGCCGGCCCTCACCAGTCAGCCATGACCACGATGGATTCTACGCGGCTAGGCTCCGGCGAATACGTTAGGGGCCCGGCCAGATAGACAGCCAAAGACCAAAGACTGC
>JAYVJI010000868.1:0-2530 GCA_043769435.1 Verrucomicrobiota bacterium | reverse complement strand
TGGGGCTGGCGCGCGTGGATACCTCTATGGACAATCCCGTCTTGAATGGCTTGGATCCGTTCCAATCACATGCCACGGGAGTCGCGGCGATCATCATCGGTGCCGGGAACCAGGCGGCAGCCCGCGGCACCGCGTATGGTGCCAGCCTCGAGTCTTACGACAACGTGCTGGACTACGAAGAGATGGCAGACGCGGCGGCTGCCGGGATGCACTTTTCCAATCATTCCTACGGAGTGATTTCCGGCTGGATCAGAGACCAGCGGACGTTCACTTTCGGCGCGCCTTTCGGCCAACTGACCCTCGAATGGAGGTGGATGGGGCGCGCCACAGGAACGGAGGATCCCGGGTGGGGGCTTTATGAGCGGTCAGCCCGACAGTTGGATGTTTTGACAAATGCCCAGCCCTATTACCTCCCGGTGTATGCCGCAGGAAACTTCAATCAACTCGGCCAGACGGGCCCTGTGGACAGCGTTACTGGCACCACTGCTCCCACTACATACTACTACCGCATTCACGACGACAACCCACCCTATGGCCCCAACAATCTTGAGGTAAACCTCTACACAACTACAACTCAGAACGGTTTGACGGGGATCCCGCACCAGCCCAATGGCGGCATTCCGGAACCGGGTGCCCTCACCCCCTCTCCTGATCCCGCCGCTGCCGGCTACATGCTGGGTGTGGACACGGCAGAGCCGAAGCGCGGGGACGGCCGGGATACCCTGCGCGGGGCCCAAGTCTCCAAGAATGCACTCACTGTGGGGGCGGTGGAAGACCTCGATAACGGCGTCACCTCCCCCGGCCTCGTCAAATCCGCCATCTTCTCCAGCCGCGGCCCGACCGATGACGGGCGCATCAAGCCGGACATCGTGGCCAATGGCACCACCTTCACTTCCGCGACTTCCGCTGTACAGGCCACCACCAATCTGCCTTCCAATGCCAGCTTCGAGTCCCCCGTTCTGGCTGACAATACCGCGACGGCTACCATCACGGGCTGGCTGCAGGATGCAGGCACGAATGCAGCAGAGATCAGGCGTGAGCAATCAGGCCGGCCGCCAGACGGTCTCCCAAATCACCTTGTCATTAAATCAGCCAACCATCGTGTTTACCAGGACTTTGCTCCGCCTGCAGTTCCGCCGGCTACAGTTCTGGCAGCCAACGCCGCCTATACCATTCAGTTGTCCATTGGGCGCAAAACATTGAGCGGCGCAGTGGGCACTGACGCGGGCAACGTGACGAAAATCCAACTCTATGCTGGAGCTTCCGGGGCCAACTTCGGTACGCTCGTCAAGGAATGGCAGTTCAATGCCTCGACCTATCTGGGAGCACCGGTGGCCCCGCAAACGATCGTGTGGGGAACACCCGAGTTGGACTTTACCACAGGTGCCACTCCACCGCCGGGCACCCTGCGTCTGGTGCTGCAAAATGCCGGGACCGGATACTCCTACTTCGACTTTCCCCGCCTGAACCGTTACTCCAGCACAGCGCTGACCACCAGTGGTGCCGTACCGGCCAATCCTTCTTTTGAGGCACCCGTCATCGCCACCAATAATACCAGCAGCACCGCTGCGGTCAGCGGCTGGGCGCAGGACACCCCCACTGCCGGAGCCGAGGTCCGGCGGGAAGACGCCGGCATTTTCGCGGGAGTCAATCACCTCGTCATCAAGAACCTCAACTACCGGGTCTGGCAGGATTTCGCCCCAGCGGTCACCGCCCCTGGAGGCGTTGAATTCTCCCTGCCCATCGGGATCGGGAGAAAAGCATGGAATGCCGGTGCCGGCACGGGCACCTCCCCCGCTAACCTGTCCCTCGTCCGCCTCTACAGTGGAGCCAGCGGTGCCAATTTTGGCACTTTGCGAGCCGAATGGGCGCTCAACATCAACAACTTCGTCGCTGCTCCTCCCGGCGGGCAGACCCTTTCCTGGTTTGCTCCGACTCTGGTTTTCACCCCTGCTGCGGAACTCACCGGGCTGCGGCTGGTGCTGGAAAATGCCGGCCCGGGCCATTCCTATTTCGATTTCGTGCCCAGAACCGGTCTCAGCGGCACGAGTATGGCTGCGCCCACCATTACTGGCGGGTTGGCCCTGCTGCAGCAGATGCAGGAGATCAGCGGCGGGACCGATTTCCTCTCCAGCACATGGAAGGCGCTGCTCATCCATACCGCCGAGGATGCCACCACCCCGCCGCCCATCCTAGGCCTCAGCACTTTCTATCCCGGTCCCGATTTCATCTTCGGCTATGGAGTGGTCAACATCGAGAAAGCTGCCAATCTTCTGGCAAAGAACCTGCAAACCCCCTCCCGCCGGGGGCACATCCGCCAGTTCGCCCTGCATGAAGGCAAGGTCATCGAGTGGTCAATCACCTGCGATGGCACGGCCCCGCTGCGCGTCGTGCTCGCCCACACGGATCCCGCCTGGCAGGACAACTTCGCTACGGCCACATCGGCGCTCAAAGGCGTGCCCGATCTCGCGGCGAACCCGGCACCCACACAGGACGATGCTGCCGCCCGCCTCGTGAATGACCTGGACCT
>JAYVJI010000867.1:0-5190 GCA_043769435.1 Verrucomicrobiota bacterium | reverse complement strand
CGAAGCGCCCCTCCGGCGTGGTGGCGGTAATGAGCCACTGGTAGTTGTTCTGCGTGTCCTTGAGCATCTCCGCGTCGGCAAAGAGCTGGCCGTTGACGTCGGTGAACTCTGCGAAGTTGCGTGTGAGGATGTTCGCGTAGCGCTTTCCGGCGCGCTGCTTGTTGTCGAGATACTGCTGCGAGTAGCCGAAGAATTCCAGGTTCGCCTTGGCCACCGGCGCGCCCGTTTTGGCATCGAGCACAAAGTATTGCTGCTCGTTGCTGCCCTGTTTGGAAACGATGGCGGTGTCTGTGATCCAGACAATGCAGCCGACCTTGTTACCGTCCTTGAGCGCGGCCTCCACGAAGTAAGCGCCGGCAGTTTGCAGCGGCGTGGTGATGTCCATGCGGCGGTCCCAGTGCCCTTTGCGCGGTTCGAGATCGAGTTCCCACTTCGCCACTTCCTCGCCGAGATATTTTGCCATGTTCTTCTCGGCGATCTGGTAGCCGATGTTGCCGATGTTCACCTTCTCCCAGTCGAGCGACGCGAGATTGGCTTTCAGATAGGCCTTCGTGTCCGCGAGCAGGTCGGTGAACTTCACCTTTCGCGCGGTGAGGGAGACGTGCGTGCCATTGCGGAAGACAAAGCCGAGCTTAGCGCCGGTGCCTGGGACTTGCGTGGACGAGCCGTCGAAGCGGCACCAGTTCCTGATGATCTGGTCAAGCTGCGCACGCCATTCATCGTGGTGGCCGCCTGCGACGGCCTTATGCCTGTCGAGCGCCTTCTGGAGAATGGCGGCAGCGCGTTCGTATTGGCGGCGGTTGATGAAGATGGAAGCGAACTCACTCGTGGCCTCATTGGCCCGTGCATCGTCCACCTCGTTGTTCACCACGTGCTCCATGATGGCGATGAAGTTGAACTCATCCGGCAGCGTGAAGCGTTTCACTCCCGTCGCCAGCCGGGCGATGGTTTCGTTTTCCTTGAGCGTGTGCAGCGTGAGCAAGCCATCCTGTCGCGCATCGTCATCGTCCTCCGGAGCGCGCCAGTATTGCGCGATGGTTTGGACATCGAACTGCCCGTGCAGCCAGCGGGCGAAGGTCAGGTCGGCCTGGAGGGCGTGCTGTGCGCCCTGCTTCGCCTGCTGTGTGAGCAGCCAGCGGTGGCGCTCACCGTCGGACTTGGCCGCAGCCCACGATTCCGGCGTCTTGTGGAAAACCGGCTCGCCTTTTTCATCGACCGGCGCGCCCCGGTCGTCACCGCCGCCATAGCCGCCGCGCCATCCCCGCCGGCCATAGTGGATATTGCTCTCGTCGTAGTCCGGGAGCTTCGTCAGGTCGGTGAGCGCTTGGAGTTCCCAGCCTGCGCGTGCGGCCATGGACTGGGTAAACACTTGGTAGAATGCCGCTTTCTCATCCGGCTTTGCGTGCGCCGCTTCCATCTGCTCCATCGCCAGAGTGAATAGCTGGAGACTGCGCACCCGGTCGCGGTCAGCGCTGCCCACGCTCTTGCCGCCCTGATGGTGGCCGCGCTGAAACTCGCCGCTGATGATCGTGCCCCACGTCTGCGTGCTTTGATAGTGGAGGCCCGCGTCGCGCAGTAGAATCCAGTCGCCACTGTGCGCCTTGACCGTGTCCTCCACGAGCGCGTCCCACTTCTCCCACTGATTGAGATTCTGGAGACACTGGATGGCTTTACCGAGGTCGCTGGCGACGTTGACGCCGGTGTTTTCCGGCATCAACAGGATCTCGAGCCAGATATGGCGCGCATCGTTCCAATTGCCGTCTGCCATGGCTTTGTCCGCTTTACTGCGGCGTTCCTCTAAAGTGGCGCCGTTGGCAGGCATAATCAGGAAGCTGAAGATTACCAGAAAAAGAGTTTTGAGTTGTGAGGCCGCATTCATACTTCAAGAATATCGCACCACAAGGAAATGTCCTGGGGGATTTTTTTGTTTTCGGGATAATCCATGACGGATAATGCTTGAGGTCATGAATGTCTAACCTACAGAGAATGGATTCCACCAGTTACCCAAAAACATGCAGCCCATCCCACTTCGCACCACTGTTATCGGCAGCTATCCATTTCCATCATGGCTGGAATTCAGCACGCGCCACCTTGGGGAATTCGGGTCTGCCGACATCGCAGAGTTGCAGGAGGATGCCTGCACAGTGGCGGTGGCGGATCAGGTGCGGGCCGGACTGGATGTCATCACGGATGGCGAGCAGGGCCGGTTCGACTTCAATCTGAGTTTTTATGGATACATTGAAGGGATCTCCCTCGAGAGCACCAGCCCGCGGAAGTGGGGGCCGCCGGCGCATGATCAGCGTGGCAAGCATGTGGTGACAGGGGAGTTGCGGGCTCCCCGAGGACTGGGCGCGGTGGAGGAATTCCGGCGGCTGCAGAGGCTGGCTCCATCCGGCCCCGTGCTGAAATGCAGCGTGCCTGGCCCTTACACCCTGAGCGGACGGCTGCTTCCTGGCGGGGCCTATGCGGACCGGTATGCGCTGACAGAGGCACTCCTGCCTATTGTTAGAAAAGAACTCATCGATCTGGTGGCGGCAGGCTGTCAGGAGATCACAGTCGATGAGCCCAGCATGAGCTGCTACGCGCACCGCGAAGATCCCCGGCGCTTCGTCGATATCTTCAACAGGACTGTGGAGGGGATCTACGGAAAGTGCCGACTGAGCACGCACCTGTGCTTTGGAAACTTCAAGGCGCGGGCAGTCGGGCCGCGACAATACGCTCCATTGTTTCCGGCGTTTCTGGAAATGCACCTTGATGAGATCCACCTCGAAATGGCCAGCCGTGAATACGCGGAACTCGAGATCATCCGGACCATCGCCCCGCACCGTGATGTGAGCATCGGGATCATTGATGTGAAAAGCTATCACATCGAATCTGTCGATGAAGTAGCGGCAGCAGTCCGCCGGTGCATGGATTACGCTAGGCCAGATCAGCTATCTTTCAGCCCAGACTGCGGACTCAGTCAGACGGCCCGCTGGGCAGCAAAGGTCAAGCTGCAAAACATGGTGGCAGGCGTACACCGCGTCCGCAGCGGACTGAAGGGCGCTTAAATTTTTCCTAACCAGTATTTTTCCAATCACAGCAAGCACACACCATTTCCATATGAGCACACTAGAAGCAGGATCAAAAGCACCTTCATTCAACGCCCGCGTGACCGGCGGGGACTATGCCGACGGCGATACCGTCTCCACCACCAGCCTGCGCGGTCATCATGTGGTCCTCTACTTTTATCCTAAAGACGATACTCCGGGATGCACCGCCCAGGCATGTGCGCTGCGGGATGACTGGGATACAATTTCAGCGAAGGCCAAGGTCTTCGGGATCAGCACAGACAGCCTTGCCAGCCATGCGAAATTCATCAAAAAACATGCCCTGCCCTTTCCGCTGCTCGCCGACGAGGAGAGGAAAATCGTCACCGCTTTCGGCGTGTGGGTGGAGAAAAGCATGTATGGGAAAAAATACATGGGAACGGAGCGGACGACTTTCATATTGAGCAGCGATGGGACGATCAAGGCAGTGTTGCGCAAGGTGCAGCCCGCAGCGCATCTGGCAGAAGTGCTCAAGGTCTTGAAGTGACAGGCGCTGACAGGGAGGCCGCTGCGCAGCTGGGCCGTCAGCAGGCCTCAGCTGGCGTGCAGCGCAGGGAGGCTGGCTGCTGCGATGGCTTGACCATGGCGCTTATCGTGTTCGCCAGGAACGTGAAGCCGCACCCTTGAAGCTATCTCCGGAAACTCTGTCTGGAGGACCTCACCGGCCCTCGCGAGCAGGAGGTCTCCACCGGTGCCACTCGTCACCCGCCCGAGGATGAGCAACACGGAGAGATCATAAAAAGCGGCGAAGTGAGCGACCGCATAGCCGAAGCATACACCCAGCGTATCATAGATGTTACGCGCACGCGCATCACCAGCCTGCATGAGCTTCTGGACCTCCATGAGTTGCTCTGCGAATTTCATACCCTGGCGCACGGGGATGCCTGCCCGGGGGATGAGTCTGGCGACGCCCTGCTGGCAAAAGTATTGCACCGCGCAGCCCCGGTCACCGCTCCACTCATCCAGGGGAGCATGGTCCCGGTAGTCGACCGGGACGAAGGCCAGCTCGTTGAGCCACGACGTGATGTTTCCCTCCTGATTCACATATCCTGCGGCCACACTGGTGCCCATGCTGATACCCAACACCCTGTTTTCATGCAGGCTCATGGAACCTGCCAGCGCAGTTACTTCGCCGTCGTTCACCACTTCAAAAGGCACGTTATTCCACTCCTGCTGGATATCAAAAAAGAGCCTCCGCACATGCTTTTCAAAGCTATCCTCAGGCACCCCGCGAAAGAGCGACGCGGCCCGCACTTCATTGTCCACATACACGCCGGCCGCACTCCCTCCTATCGCATCCACCCGGGGCAGATGCGCCGCCGCGCGCCGCAGGGAATCCTGAATGCCGGAGCGGTGATATCCGGGATCACTTTGGAAATAAGGGTCCCATGCCACTTCTTCCGAAAAGACGACCTTGCCATCTATTACAGCGGCGCATTTCCTGTCCGACCCGCCGAGGTCAAAGCCGATGCGACAGCCCTCCAAGTGACGTCCCAGCGGCGTGGCGGCTTCACTAGCAGCGGGCGCTTCCTCATAGGCGCAAGAAACAATAGTGAACGGTCGCAGGTAGATCCTGCTTGAAAACTCCACATCAAATTTCCGCTCACCTGCTGGCGCGTAAAGCTCCTGTAGCGCAGCCGCGATTTCCGGTGCCCCGCCGATGCTGATGCGGGCGCCGCCCCGGGACCAGAGCAGGAACTTTAATAGACGCTCCACGCAGCGCAGGTTCAGCGCTGCATTCTCCAGAGTGGCCGGCAGCACGACAGTATCGTGCCTGGAGATATTCCCATCCTGACGCTCGAGTGTGATGGCCAACGGCCTGCTCCCTGCGTCAGCCCGGGCTCGGCGGTCATACGCCTGGTGCCAAAGGACGGCGGGGATATAGTCAGGGTCGAGGAAGGGAGTAAAGGCAGGAGAAATACTGAGCATGGTGAGACGCCAGTGTGGCCTGGATTCGACGTGCGACCATGACTTGTTTCTGTCCTTTTCCAACAATAACGGGGCCAGCCCTACTTTAGCAGATTCTCCCGCCAGAACAGCACGGTAGCCATGAACTGAAAGTCTGCATTCTTCTTTTTATTGAATCCGTGGCCTTCATCCC
>JAYVJI010000866.1:0-8301 GCA_043769435.1 Verrucomicrobiota bacterium | reverse complement strand
CACGCTGGTCATGAGCGACAACGGCACAGCCCCGGATCTCACCACCGGGGACGGCATCTACAGCTCGCTCATTCCCGCCCCGGTCCAGACGCACCGGCGCCTCGTGCGCTACCGCATCATCGCGGTGGATGGCACCAGCCAGAGCGTCAGGGTGCCCTACAACGATGATCCGGCGCCTAACTTTGCCTACTTTGTCTACGGCAGTGTGCCTGACTACACCGCGGCGATCAATCCCTCCGGAGCCACCAGTTATACAGGCGCTATCATTCCCGCCCACACGGCGGCGGTGGCCACCTACCCAGGATCGATGCTGGCGGCTCTGCCCACCTATCAACTCATCACATCCCGTCAAAACCACGTGGATGCACAGTATATTCCCGGTCCACCGAATGCCACCAACCCCACCGGCCAGTTCCGCGGTGACGAGAATGCGAGCGCCACCGATGAGCAGTCCTACCCATGGCTCGGCACCATGGTATATGACGGGAAAGTCTATGACCACATCCGCTTCCGCGCGCGCGGCGGAGTCTGGCGCTATAGCATGGGAAAGAACATGTGGAAGTTTGACATGTCCCGGGGGCATGACTTCGAAAGCAGGGACAACTTCGGACGCCTGCGCGATGAGAAGTGGAAAAAGATAAACTTCAGCAGCGGCATCCAGCAGGGCGACTACCTCAGCCGCGGTGAGCACAGCCTTTATGAGGCCGTGGGCTTCCGGCTTTTTCAGCTCACGGGCATGCCCGCTAATAACACAAATTATGTGCATTTCCGCATCATCGAAAATGCAGTCGAAACCGGTCCCTACGCGAGCCAGTATGACGATGACTTTCAGGGCCTCTACCTCGCCGTAGAACAACAGGACGGACAGATGCTGAAAGAGCACGGCCTGCCGGATGGCAATCTGTACAAAATGGAGGGCGGCAGCGGCGAGCTGAATAATCAGGGGCCTTCCCAGCCAAAGGATAAGAGCGACCTCAATGCCTTCACCGTCTACTCCAACCAGGAATCATGGTGGCGGCAAAACCTGCAGCTTCCTAACTACTACAACTACCGCGCCATCATGGACTGCATTCACCACTACGATACCGGTGATGGCAAAAACTACTTCTTTTATCACTACCCGGTCGATGCCCTGAATCCTGATTCTAACAAGTGGCAGGCGGTCGTGTGGGACCTAGACCTGACATGGGCGGACAACATGTACCGCTCGGACAGCGGCATCGCCGGACTGGCCCCTAGCGGGAATACCACCGAGCCGTTCTTTTCCCGCGTTTATCCTATTCTGCCGCTGCGCACGGAAATGCGGAACCGGCACCGGGAAATCCTTGACCTGCTTTGGAATCAGGAACAAACCGGCATGGTCATAGATGAGTTGAGCAGCTTCATTTTTCAACCCGGGGTGCCCTCTGCTGTCCATGCAGACCGCGCCATGTGGGACTATAACCCCATCATGACGTCCGGTTTCATCAATGGCTCCAAGGCCGGCAACGGGCGGTTCTATCAAAGCGGCGTGGATAATCCCGCCACGCCGGCGGTGAATGAATCCCTGACATTCCCCGGCATGCTTCAGAAGATGCGCAACTACATCACTACCCGCCGGAATGTTATCACCGCGCAGATACTGACGGACGAATCTGCCGTGCCGGCCACCCCGGTCGTGGCCCGTGCCGGAGGGGCCGCTAGCTTCCCTACCAATGACCTCACTTTCACCACCACGGCCTACAGCAGCCCCTCCGCCAGCGCCTTCAGCCGCATGAAATGGCGCATCGCTGCTATCACTAATCCAGCAGCCCCGGGCTATAACCCATGGGACCACTCTGTGCCCCGCCAATATGAGGCCGACCCTGAGAATACGTGGGAGTCGCCAGAGATAACGACCTTCGCCGGCACCTATACTTTTCCCGCACTGGCCGCCCGGCCCGGCCTCACCTACCGGGTGCGCGTCAAGTACGCAGACAGCGGAGACGCGGCTAACACTAACACCCCCCGCTGGAGCCACTGGTCCGCACCGGTCACCTTTACAGCCGGTGAGCCGGATGTCAGTGGCTACCTCTCCAGTCTCGTAGTGAGCGAGATCATGTATAACCCCAGAGATCCCTCCGGGCCGGAACTCAGCATCAACACGGACAACGATGCGTTCGAATACATCGTCATTCAGAATACCGGGCCCAATACCCTGAGCATGGCGAATGTACGCTTCACCAAGGGCATCGACTTCGATTTCGCAGGGAGCGCGGTCACCAGTCTCAGCCCGGGCCAGCGCGCCGTGGTGGTGAAAAATGTGCAGGCCTTCAATGCCCGCTACAGCGGCAGGATCGGCAGCATCAGCGTGGCCGGCACATGGGCTGCGGCGGATAATCTCTCGAACGGCGGTGAACAGATCAAACTCAGTTTTGGCGCCGGTACCACTATCAGGGACTTCACCTACGGCGATGCCGCGCCATGGCCGGCTCTGGCGGATGGCGCAGGCTATAGCCTTGTGCTCATCGCGCCATGGACATTACCCGACCACGCGGCCGCCGGTAACTGGCGGCTCAGCACGGCGCTGGACGGTTGCCCGGGGCAATACGATGGCCTGCGCTTCGCTGCATGGAAAACCGCTAACGGCCAGTCCGGGGACCTTGCAGATACCGACCAAGACGGCATCACCAATCTACTGGAGTACGCGCTCTTCGGGAACCCAGCGGCTCCCTCACGGACCATACTGCCAGCGGTCACGGTGCAGCCATACCCCGGCCCTGCGGACCCGGCCCATCTTATCCTGACTGCCAAGGTGAACAGAGGAGCGGACGACGTCACCTTCCATCCCGAACTGTCAACGGATCTCAATTCATGGACTGGAAGCAACTTCATCCTGCTCTCCGCCACACCAGATGCCTCCGGAGCCACGGTGTATCAGTGGCGCACGACCGGACCGTGGCTTTCAGGCCAGCACACCTACGGACGTCTGCGCGCCATGCTGCGGCAGTGAGGGCTTGATGGGCCCGCTTGCAGAGTGCAGCCCCTGCGTCCATGCGGCGGCATGAGCATACCTGACATGCCGCCCCTGCCCGCCGCAGACGCCTCGCGCCTGCAGGGGCTGCACCGCCGCCTGCTGGACATGAACCACAGCCACGTGGGCTATCCATGCAATCAATGGTTCGACTATCGCCACCTGCTTCCCTTCCTAGACATTTCCATCAACAATGTCGGTGATCCGTGGAAGGGCAGCAGCTTCACCCAGAACACCCATGAAATCGAGTGCGAGGTCATCCGGGACTTCGCCGCCCTGACCCAGGCACCCGCCGGGGAATACTGGGGCTATGTGACCAATGGCGGTACCGAGGGGAACATGTATGGCCTCTATCTTGCCCGCGAGCTTTTTCCAGATGGCGTGGTCTATTTTTCCGAGGATACCCACTACAGCGTCCCCAAGATTCTCCGGCTGCAGCACACGAGGAACATCATGATACGCTCGCTGCCTGACGGGCGCATGGATTGCGAGGATCTGCGTGAGACGCTCAGGATCCACCGGGACGTGCCGCCCATTATTTTTGCTAACATCGGCACCACCATGAAGGGCGCCATCGATGACCTAGCCGCCATCCGCACTATCCTAGAGGAACTGGCCATACCGCAGCATTACATCCATGCGGATGCGGCTCTCAGCGGCATGGTGCTGCCATTCATGGATGATCCCCAGCCATGGCACTTTGGCGATGGCGTGGACAGCCTCTCCATCAGTGGACATAAGATGATAGGCGGGCCGCTTCCCTGCGGCGTCGCCATGGCCCGGAAGCATCATGTGGACCGCATCGCCCGGGGGGTGGAATACGTGGGCGCTCTGGACACTACTATCAGTGGCTCGAGAAATGGCATCACCCCGCTCATCCTCTGGAGCGCATTCCGCCAGCTGGGCCAGGAAGGCATGCGGGAGCGCGCCCGTCATGCCGTGGAAAACTGCCGCTATGCCGTAGCCCGGCTCCAGGACGCCGGCATTCAGGCATGGTGCCACAGGAATTCCCTCACCGTCGTTTTCCCCCGGCCACCGGCGGAGATGTTCCGGAAATGGATCATCGCACCCCACCGGAAGATCGGCCACATGATCACTATGCCCCACGTCACCCGCGCCATCATTGACGAATTTGTCGCAGATTTTGCCGCAAGCATCCAGCCCACCTCCACACCATGAAGCACCATGAAGCGTATCATCATACTCGCCCGGAACGTACCCGGTGAACTCGCCGGCATCACCGAGATCCTCGCTGCACACGGGATCAACATTGAGGACATCGATGCCGACGGCAGTGGAGACGCAGGGCTCATCCATGTAGTCGTCGACCGGTATGATGAGGCCCTGCATGTACTGCAGAGCGCCGGCCATCGTGCCATGTCGGAAGAGCCGCTGCTGCTGTGGCTGGAAGACAAGCCCGGTGCCCTAGCCCGCGTGGCCGTGAAGTTCCGTGATGCGGGACTTGATGTCCGGTCCCTACACATCCTGCGCCGCCGGGCCGGCCAGGCTGTGGTCACAGTCGTGACCAGTGACAACGCCCGCGCCGCAGATGTAGTGCCCGAGTGGCTCTCCCCTAACACCCACTGACGGCCTGCCCGGATTTCAGGTGCAAGTCATACCGCAGCGCGTAAGACGATGATGAGGCATAGGCTGCGTATGACGAAAAGGTGAAAGAGATCATAAAGGAGCGGGCAAAGCGCTGGCGGGCTCTGGATGCCAAACTTGCATGACCGGATGTCCCTGCACGTTGTCATTCACGGTCTTGTTTTCAATCTTCACGTTCATGGCGGGTTCCTTCGCGGAAATGTTAGTTAGTTACGCACAGCGGGAGCGTGGGTTCCATCGGGACTCGATCCAGTATGGCGATTTTTACCACTTCCCCGCCGTATGGGTGGACAAGGGTCAACTGCAGCAGGTTGTTATCAACCTGCTCGCCAACGCTATCAAGTTCGCAGACCCCGGAAAGCTTAAAGTGATCATCAACGCCAACCAGATGGGCTCCGAACTCTGTCTTTACTTTACCGACTACGGGCCTGGCGTGGAGGCCGGTTTTGAAAAATCCATTTTCCAGCCGTATGTGCGGACTCCACAGGCGATGCTGCGCGATGTATCCGGACAGGGGATCGGGCTTTCGGTGGTCCGGGCGATCGTGCGAGCCCACGGAGGGGAAATCAGTTTGACCAGCCGCCAAAATCCGACCCGATTACGGATTGCACTTCCCAATAGCCTGCGGCTTAATCCTCCGTCGGGAGCCCGGGTTAACAGAGGCTCAACCAACTAGCGGACATGCCCAAAAGAGTAATTATCATCGACGATGATCACGGACCTATCGAGTTCTATGTGAAAGCGTTGCGCCTATGCCACTTCGAGGTGACTCATCTTGACACCTTGGATGCTGGCCTGCGTCACTTTGCGGACCCCGGGGAACCAGCGGACTTCTACGTGCTCGACATGATGTTGCCTATTGCCGAAACGGGGGAGGATGTTCTACCGAAGTGCGGGTATAAGAACATCGGATTCGGGATGACGGCCGGTCTGCTCCTTTTCGAGCGCCTCCGAATACGGTTGCCTAAGGTACCCGTGCTGGTGTTGACAAGCATTTCAAGGCCTGACATTTTGGATAAAATCCCATTGGATGAGCATTCCGAATGGAGGGCCAAAGTCAACTTGCTGCCTTTTGAGCTGTCTGATCTCGTTCGTAAATCTCTTGCTTCATGAATCTGCCTTTCAGTTGGGATTTAGCGCGCGATGGGGTTGAGAGCTGCAAGCAATTGTGGGAGACCGAAAGTGGCCTATTTGATTTAGATGACAACTCCGAGGACGCCCGCAGAAGATGGAAATTGCTGCTGCTGCTTCAGGACCTGTCCGCACTCGCGGAAATCGAACAGGATAGCGATGCTGGCGAAGTCCAAAAGCAGGCTGATTCCATAGTCGAAAATATGGGGAAGCAGCAAACACAAGGTTTACTTGATTGGTGCCTGAAAAGGTTTTTTTCGAATCATTTCACACTCTCTGAGAGGCAGGCATGCCTTTTTAAAGTGATCGTGCTGCTCCAAGCTATCCTTATGTCCATGAACGCGCCCGCCGCCGCAGCAACTACTGCAAATGCACCGGGGGAATTGACCGAGAATACCAGCAAGACTACAAGCATGAATGTTCTAGCAAAAGTAGACCATATCGACGGAAATGACGTGTTACTGGATTTCGAGCATCCCCGTTATGGCTCTGCGCAATGTTGGGAAACACTTTAAACACTTTCCAAGTTACCCGCAGGCACCAAGCCCGGTTCGAGAATAGGCCTGAAGTTGTTCTTCGACGGCGAAGACAACCTCTCGATGATTCTTCCCGACAGTAGTCAGGTTTCCGATGAGCCCCCCGTAGACCCGGAAGATGATGAAATGCGCGATGAAATGGACTTCCCTTTAGCACCCGCAGATCCAGATGATGATGCGGCATGGGCTGCGTATGACGGGAAGGTGAAAGAGATCATGAAGGAGCGGGCAAAGCGCTGGCGGGCTCTGGATGCCAAACTTGCATGACCGGATGTCCCTGCACGTTGTCATTCACGGACCGGGGTTCGGGGAGTCCCAGCTCCTCGCATGGGATCAACCGGGACTGAGCGGACGGGCTGGGTTGCTGGTGGACTATTATGGTCGGCCCGGGCAGCAAGGATTCTGGGATTGCCACTCGGGGATCGTATGGAATGCGACCCATTGGAAATCGACCTGTGTGCGGAGGGGAGCGTTGCCATCCGCATGCTGGGTCCTTGGCCTGGGCCACGCTTTCATTATCAGCAGGAGTTCAACAGCCAGTTCAAAAAACTTAACGGAAGACTTGTTTCAATCCCCGGAGGCAGGGTGATGGCAAACAAGACTAGTGCGGCGTTGCTGGTCCAGTATGGCAGTGCGCAGGTCCTGCTCGGTGGAGACATGGAAAACGAAAGTTGGGAGCAATTGGAGGAAGCGCTCACGACAGGAAGGGGACCGGCGCTCAATCCGACGGTCATCAAGGTGAGTCACCACGGTTCCTCCACCGCTAGCAGACCAGGCATGTGGATGCCGGACCAGGGATTCTACGGGAATCGTCCCGCGACCGCCTTAGCAGTCGTAACCCCATGGCGCCGCGGAAGTGAAAAACGACGGCTGCCTGATGCGAATGTCCTGAAGGACATCTCTGACAGTGGCTATCAGACATGGGTCACTGGTTTGCCCGTTGGCGTGCGGAAGGGAGACACCGCCTTGAACTACCCGGAGGCATTCGTGCACATTGAGGTCTCGGCAGACGGGAGTGCCACAGTCATCGACTCGAAGGACAGCAGCCTGTTCGGTGCACGGTAGTCCAGTAGTATTCCTTCCTCACCCCTACAAGCTGTTGGTCACCGTCTTCACGGACATCCGCAACCCCCTGCTCACGCCCAACCTGCCACTGCTGACGCCTGGCCAGAACGAAACAAAACTTGACCGCCAGACACAGGTGGAGGCCATAAGAGCGGCGATTTCCGAGCCGCCAGCTGCGCCTCCCGGACCCGTCATCACAGAGTTCATGGCCAAGAACGATAAATAAAGGCTTAAATAATACCATTGTCAATCCGACCGACCAACTGCCGCGCTAAAACGACTGGATCGAGATATACAATCCAACCAACGCTGCGATCCCGCTGGACAACTGGTTCCTTCCTGACAACAACGGAGGCACACTTGCGAACAGAATTAAGTGCCGGTTTCCCCCTGGGCAGGCCATTCCGGCGCGCAGCTTCATTATCGTGATCGCGGATGAATCCAGCACCTATCATCGAACAAACAACCCCAACGCTAATGACCGCAGGCCGGATTCGCTTGGCTACTACCACACAAACTTCGCCCTCAAGGAAAGTGGGGAATCCATCGAACTCAGCCGCTGGACTGACGCGAACAACGATGATGTGATCAATGATACAACAGAACTCAGCTTCGGCTGGGTGTGCCAATTGCAGGGCGGGCAGACGTTCGGCGAACAGGCCGCAGACCAAAGCATGGGCTGCTACATTGATCCGGCAGGCGCGCTCCAGTTCGGTTTTCTGCGCGTACCCACACCGGGACGGCACAACAGCGGCGGCTATGCGGACAGTGGCTGGGGACATTGAGCGTCTGGTGGAGGCGGGTGAGGAAGTCGCGCTGCTGCGCGGCGCTGGCCTCGGGCGCGTAGGCGGCGAGGTGCGGGGCCACGGTGTTGTGGAAGAGCAGGTCGCGCTGCTTTGCCCCAACGGGGCTATGGCTCCCAGCCCAGGGTTGCGAGGCACGAGCTACCCTGGGAACACGGATCAAAATTTT
>JAYVJI010000865.1:0-4733 GCA_043769435.1 Verrucomicrobiota bacterium | reverse complement strand
CAAATTAGAGGCCGACGACCTGCAAAAAAACCTGGCTGCACTCACAGCGCTTGATGGTCTTCTGGCATCCGACCCCGTCGGCACTTGGCAGAAAATTGTGGAGGCCGGACGGGACGGCACGAAGCTCCGGCGCTGGGCGGCGAACCGGCTGGGCGCGATCCACGGGGCGGCTTTGCTGTCAAGATCCCAGGCGTTGGACGACTTTCCAGAACTGCCAATTGCAGCGCTCCTGTCAGGTTGCGCGCGGCGACCGGATCCGGCCTCCGAAATAGCAGCCATGTTGGCGTGGGAACCTGCCAGAAAGGGGGAGAGCTACCCCGGGCGCGGGCAGTCCATCAGGCATTTTGCCTACGAATGGGCAAAGTTGAACAAAAATTCCGCTATTCCATGGCCAGACGACAAGACCAGTGAACGATACAGAGACCTAGCTAAAGCGGGTGCAGAGCTTGGGCTTTCCGGCGCCGGATTAGGAAGCTATGCTCTAAGCGATCCGCGTGCGGAATGGATGGCGAAGAACGCCAGTCCGCGGTTTGAATATGATTTTGACGATTGGAATCTTTTACCACCGTCCCGGAGCGCGCTTCAATTTCTGGAAAAAAGCAGCGACATTAACGCCGTTTTGGAAAACGCTAAAAAAAGCCGTGTGAATGGTCTGGTGGATGAGATCATAGCAGTAAGTATTGTCCGCGACCCTGGTTCAATTGACAAAATTTTGCGGTTCGCTGAGAAGGACATACGAGAAATGAAGTCCCTTGCTGACCAGCTCGGTGCCGCATTGCCTGAAAAGGGAAAAGAGTGGCTTTCCGGGCTCGATCACTCCAAGCCAGAAGTTAAGGCCGCAGTATCGGCATTCATAGCCGCACAAGCCAGAAGAGATCCGCTTCAGGCTTTCGAACTATGCCTTTCGGATAAAATGTTCGCCAGTCTTTCCGACGACGATTACAAAACGGTGATGGTCCGGTGCACTGAGCGCGACCCCATGGCGGCGGCGGCCCTTTTTGAGCGTGTGGAAAAAAATGAAGTGTCCAATGGCTTTCGATCAGCGGCTATGAACTCATTGCTGGCCAGTTCCCCGGCTTATTTTCAGGAAAAGGCACGCCAGGGAACCCTGCCTGATTTTACTGCGCAGCAAGCTTCGCGCTGGGCTTCCTCGCTGGCGGGTAAACAAGGTGCGGAGGGTGCCGAATGGGCCATTGCTAACATCAAGAGTTTGGAACCCGCTGAGTTGGGCGAATCTGCAACGCGTGGCCTTGCGCTGCGTGATTCCCAAGAGGGGTCAAAATTCGCGAATTCTTTGGAGCCGGGCCCTGTGCGCGACGGTGCCGCTACCGCACTTGTTTCCCTGACGGCTGAGGCGGAACCCCAAAGCGCTTTTGAATGGGCTCTAAGCATTGCTGACTCCACACGAAGAGAGCGTGCGGTTGCGCAATCCTTGCGTGGTTTGGAACGCGCGGGACTTGCCTTGGAGCCCTACCTGGAGCGAGCAGGAATCACTACGTGGCCGGCCACAAGGCAACCAATCCGATGAAACACCTTCGTTCCTCAATCATTCTTTGGTCGGCAGCACTAGCTCTGGGTTTAGTACTGGGACTAACTCTCCGCAACAGCCTTAGCGGGGCCACCGAACACCTGGCCGACGACCGGCCGAACTTGCCCGGGGCACGGAAAACAAACGGGAACGCACCGGGGCCCGCATTCAGCCGGGCCATGATGGCCTGCCAGCGGGGAGAAGCAGGCGAACTGATTGAGGCCCTAAACAGGCTCGGCTCCGGTGCAGAGGAACAGTTTGAACCATGGATCCGTCAGGCCATCAGGAATGCACTCGCACGACAGGCTGATCCAGTTAACCTATATTTGGACGTTTGTAAGGTTGGTACCAAAAGAAGTGTCAATGCGTGCCTCGAGGTTTTAGGTGAACTGGCTCCTGCCTCCATGGAGAAATTTCTGACCCTGCTGACAGCCCAGGAGGATACCTGGGGGATGGGTATAGAGGCTCTGTTTAAGGGTATGGGTGTCGCCGAGTCGCTTCAGGCGATTGACATTATCGCCACATTGCCAGCTCGCAAAAGAGCGGATGCCTCCATCGGTATATTACGGGGCCTTGTGGAGAAAGATCCTGCGAAGGCCTTGAAACTGGCGAAGGCCGGGCTGCCTGATCTGGATGCCAGTTCGGCATTGAAAGGGATGTTTTGGCGTTGGTACGCTCTACAACCGCAAACGGCCGCAGCCGCCATTACTCCTGAGCTGCTTGCACTTTCACCTTCGTTGGGAGTGTTTGTGATATCCGACAGGGTTGCGCAGGGGGCGAGCTTTGCAGAATTGAAGAGCATGGCAGGCAAAAGCGATGCTCTCGTCAATTGGAAGGGGCTTCTCAAATATACTATGGAACAGGGCGCGGCTCATTTCGGTGTTGAGCAGGCTCTGGCTCTGCTCCAGGAGCCCGATGTCGCCAGCTTGAAGGAGGCTAGGGGAGGGGTAGATTTTCTGGCGATGAGTCTCAAAGAGGGTGCCGGTAAGGCTCTGGAGGCGCTTCCGGTTGGAAAGCAGCGTGACGGGATTCTGCGAGGGGTGTTGGATAACCTCGCGCTGCATGACCCAAACGCTGCAATGCGGTTCCTGGCGCAGGAGTCTGCTGAACGGCCTTCTTCTGATTTGCAGGCAAACTATGAACACTTCTGTATTGCGTGGCTGAACAACGACCCCACAGCAGCTTTGGCCGCTCTGGAGAGTTCTGCGGACCCAAACATTCAGAGCAGTTTGAAAAAACTTATTCAGCAGCACAGTGGACAGGTGGATTGGAAATTAGTCGATGCTGCAAGAGCAGTAGATGCACTGCCTGTGACGGGCCGGCTGAAAGAGGGGCTCGTGCCGGAGGGAGGGGGGGCAAAGTAGCCATGAATCTGGAAGAGACATTCGGCGCATCCTTTTTTCTGAACCTCACCCGCCGCCAGGACCGGCGGTTTGCGGTGATGGATGAGTTGGACGCTGCGGGTATCAGTGCGGAGCGCTTTCCAGCGGTGGATGGGAAGCGGTTGGGCTGGGCTGGGGGGTTTGGGAACGCGGGCTACCATGCGCTGGCGATCACGAACCGCGTGGTGCTGAGGCAGGCGTCACTACGGGGGGCCTCCGCAGTGCTGATGTTCGAGGATGATGTGGTGCTGCATCCCCGTTTTCAGGAACTGGTGGCGCAAATAGAATTGCCGGAAGATTGGGAAATGTTTTTCTTTGGCTGCAAACACGTATGCCCACCCGACCCAGCAGGGCCGGGGCTGGTGCGGGCGGCGAAGGCGTTTGACTGGCATGCGGTGGCGTTTCGGGAGCGCGCCTACCTGAAGGTGCGCCGGGCACTGGCACGGCTGCCAGGCAGCAGGCCGGGACTACCTTCTAATGACCAGCGGGTGGCGGAATTGCAGAAGGAGATGCCCACATATGCAGCATGGCCCAACCTCGCGTGGCAGCGGGTGAACAAATCAGATCTGACGAAGGGGATTTACAGCGCCTACCACCCGGATGGGCGGCAGGCGGTCTGCATAGAAGCCGTTAAAGGACTGGATGAGCGTATGGCAGCATGCTATGGGCCGGGCGGCGGACTAAAGCTGGCGGCATCCGGCGGACGGGGCCGTCTCATCGTGCGTTTGACTGGTGGCCTGGGCAGCCAGATGTTCCAGTATGCATTTGGCCAGTCACTGGCATGGGATCTGGGGATGGTGGTGGAGATTTGCGGCAAGAGCCTCACTAAGGAGCCAGTTCCGCAACCTTATCATCTCGGCAGCTACGGCCTGGCGGAAACTGCGCCGCCGGGAGCGCAGGGCCGGCATCTGGACCACTGGGAGGACAGCCCGGCTGCGCTGCGGGAGAAATTCTACACTGCCGTGCGCAGTGCGCCTGCTGGCCTTTGGGAACTCAATGGATTGTTCAGAAATGAGAGGCTCTTTGCCAAGCATGCTGAGGAAATACGGCGAGTATTCCACCTCAAGCCCATCCACCTCCCCGTGCCTGCGGGTGCTACACGGGTGTGTGTGCAGGTGCTCAGGGTGAAACGGCCTCCAGGAAGCGTGTGCACGCTGGATTTTTACCTCTGTGCTATAAGGATCATGGCGGTGATGGTGCCGCAGGCACACTTTATCGTTGTGAGCGATGACTTGGAGTGGTGCTGCGGTTCTTTCCCCCCGGATTACACTTTCTATGGCATCAAGGAGGAGGAGGAAACCCAGAGGGTGATGCGTGGCTGTGATGCTTATATTCTTTCTGACGACCCTGCGGGCTGGTGGGCGGCCTGGGTGACGAGTGCTCAGCATGTTATCCGCCCCCAATTCAGCGGCCCGGAGGTAGAAAGTGAGCGCCTTGATTACCCTAAACGATGGATCGCGCTGCCGATCCCGGCTGACGGCGGAGCAGTCACGGTTGGTGCCAGCTCCTCCACAGAACCTCCTAATAACTAATCCAGTGCCATGCAGGAATCCGCAGAGGTAGTTTCTCAGTATGGGTGGTTCACGAATCGCGCCCTCTACCACAATTTCGATATTCAGAACGACATCGGAGAGTTCCTGCCCGAGGACGGTTTTTTCCGGTTCCTGTTTTTCACGTGGCACGCAGACTTGAATACCATTTTGCAGTGGTTGCCGGGAGCGCATCAAAGGCGGCCTCAGGATGCCTTCCACTTCTTGTGTAGTGATGAATATCAGGCCCGTGACCTAAGGGCAGCGGGCATTAGCGGGCACCATATTTCGCAC
>JAYVJI010000864.1:0-7473 GCA_043769435.1 Verrucomicrobiota bacterium | reverse complement strand
AGCCGGCGGCACTCGATGGTATAGGCCAGCCTGGTGTAGAAGCCCTTACCGTTCGAGAGCACGGCGGCCAGAAACTCCGCAGGGTGGTGACACTTCAGCCACGCACCCTGAAAGGCCTCCACTCCGTAGGCCGTGGAGTGTGCCCGGCAAAATGCGTAGCCTTCAAACCCCGCCACGAGGTCCCCCACCGCGGCGATATCCGCCTCCGTCCGCCCCAGAGCCCGGGCGCAGCCATCGAACTCCTCCCGCAGCTCTGCTATCTTTTCCCGGTTCCGCTTCACCAAGGCACGCCGCAGGATGTCCGCCCGGCCGGGATTCATGCCGGCAAAGGCCTCACAGATCTGGAGAATGTGCTCCTCATAGGCCACTACCCCGAACGTGCTCCGCAGCAGCGGCTCTAGGCTGGGGTGCAGGACCGTGACCGGCTCCATCCCCTGCGAGCGGCGGGCAAAGGACTCTTTCTTCAGGTTATTCGCAGCCCCCGGCCGGATGACGGATACGATGGCGATGAGCCGGTCCATGTCCCGTACTCCCGCCATCCGCGCGAGGTTGATCATGGCAGGGCTTTCAATGTGGTGTACCCCCCGGCTCCGGCCACTGGCTATCATCTCCCACACCGCGCCGTCATTCCACACATCCCCCAGCGGTGCCGGATGCAGCCCGCCATTTCCCGACGGGGGCACTCCCTCCACTCCCCAGCGCACTTGCACGCCGCGCCGCGCCAGCAACCGGCACGCATCCCGGATCACCGCCAGCCCGCCCTGCGCCAGGATATCCAGCTTGATGAGCCCCACATTTTCTACCGCATCCATGTCAAAGTGTGTCGTCGGCCAGCCCTTATTACTAACAAATGTAGGCGTGAGCGTCCGGATGGGATCCCGGGAGACCACCACCCCGCAGGGATGCATCTTCGGGTAGCGGGGAAATCCATCCAGAAACCGCGCCGTGCGGACAGCAGTGCGGTAGGGTTCTTCATGGATGGGAAAGTCCCCAGCCTCCTCACCCAGCGCAGCCGCCTCGCTGGAGTCCGCCGCCCGCATGTAGCCCGGAAACCGCCGCGTCAGCCGCCGGATGTCATGGTCCGCGACACCCAGCACCTTGGCCACCTCCGCCACCGCTGCCCGCGCCTGGAAGGTATTGAATCCCCCCACGATGGCTGAGTGCTCGCTGCCATACCGATCCAGCAGGATCTGCACCACACGGTCCTTCTCATCATGGGCAAAATCGATGTCGATGTCCGGCAGCTTTTGCAGGGCCATACGGTCTAGGTTCAGGAACCGCTTGAAATACAGATCGAACCGGATGGGACAGACGCCACTGATCCCCAGCGCGTAGCAGACCAGCGAATCCGCCGCGCTGCCTCGCGTGATCCACTCAATGCCCTGCCGTGCGCATTCCTGGAGCAACTCATGCACCGCCAGGAAATACTCCTCGTATCCCACTTGATGAATGATGCTCAGTTCCTCATGCAACTGAGCCCGGTGCTGCGCAGCCCCCGCACCATAGCGCGCCGTGAGCCCCCCTTCCGCCAGTTCCCGCAAATACTGCGCCGGCAGGAGGCCATCCGGAGGCGCAAAAGAGGGAAAGCGCAATGTGTTATCAAACCAAAACCGGCACTGCGCCACGATGTCCGCAGCGGCTTGGCGGTCCGCCGCACGCCAGCGCTCCCGCCACTCCTCCTCCTGCGGCATGGCAAACGCACCCCGCCGCTTCCCGGGATGCCGCTCATGCAGCAACGTCAGCGTGCGGATGCTCTGCAGCACTTCAAAATTCACCCGCTGGGACTCATCCAGATAACGCACTTCCGGCAGCGCGCAGCCGGGATCCTGCGGGCACACCAGGATCAACCCTTCCCCATACCGCTCCAGAGCCTCCTGCGTGACCATTCCATCCGTCCCCAGACTCAGCAGCCGGCAGAGATTCTCATACCCTTCCCCGTCACGGACATAGGCATTCAGGTGGCGGGACTTCAGCCGCAGCGCCGCAGCCGTGACCGGCGTGATCCCGGCATCGCCCGCCATTTTCTGAAAATCATACGCAGCGTGCAGATTCGGATCCGTGAGCGCCAGCGCCGTCACCCCGCGCTCCACCGCCGCCCCCACCAGCGCCGGCAGCGTCAGAGCAGAGTCCATGAAGCTGTAACAGCTCTTCACATTCAGCAGCGGAAATGGCACCATCCGCCGCACCTCCGGCATACCCGCCCGCCGGGCAAGGCGGCTTTGATCCAAATCACCTGTCTGGGCCTGCATGGCCCGGAAGCATCCCCTCGGCGGACTCAGCTAATTCCCAGTCGCTTTAGTCGCTTTCAAAATGAATCACTCATTCCCGGCCGAAAGGGGCAAAAGGAGACAGCCTAGGGCACCGCCCGGGTGCACCCCGGGGAGCCCGTCCACCACAAATGCCCGCTCTCAAAGCCCTGAAAGGGCGCAACTTCCGCAGGTAGGTTACAGTGCCGCCCGGAGCGCAGCCATTTCTTCATCGAGCCCGGATTTCGTTGTCACCGTTTGGGCGAGTTCCGCGCGGATGAGATCGCGCCAGCGTCGGCGCAGCCGCATCGCCAGCGTGCGAAATCCCGTCTCCGCAAGCCCAAGCCGCGCCGCTGCTTCCGCCCTGGCCTGCATGTCCCCGGCACCATCCGCCCCAAAGAGCGCATGGAAAACATCCCCCTTCCCGCCCGCGATGCATTCCTCCTCCAGCGCCGCGCGGGCACGCGCCATCACCTCCATGGCCCATGCCCGCTCGTAGGCCTGCTCAGGCGTCGGTGAGTCCGCAGCGACTTCTAGGTAGCCACGTTCCGCCGCATCCACATCCAGTGAAAAGTGAGCACAATGCCCGCCGCGCTTTTCCGCATAGGCACGGGAATGGGCATCGCTCAGATAATTACGCATCCCACTCAGCAGGAACGAACGAAAGCGCCCGCGACCCTCACTGACATGTGCGAGCGATTTCCGCGCGAGCAGCGAAGCCAGAAATCCCTGCACTGCATCTTCTGCATCCTCCTGCGTGCAACCCCGCCGCCGGGCATAGGCAAAAAGTGGCCGCCACGAGTCCCGGCAAAGCTGCTCCAACGCACGGCCCGCGCCGGCATCATCGCCAGCTGCAGAAAGCACAACGCTCCAACGCGTAGTGAGGAATTCATCAGCCATAGTGCCAACTAGCCTGAAGCAGCGCCGCTTTTCAAGAGAAATGCCGTGCCATAATACCGTGGTCGCATGGGGACTGAATTCCTCAGGTCAACTCGGCGATAATACGACCACGCAACGGCTTGTTCCCGTGGTGGTCAGCGGTCTTACTAACATCTCTGCACTGGCCACTGGAACGGTTCATTCTCTCGCTCTGCTCTCTGGTGGGACTATCAAATCCTGGGGGGCCATCAGCTCCGGCAGGCTGGGACTGCCCGGGGCCGCAAATGTTAAGGTTCCAATTATAGAAAGGCCTGTCCTTTAGTGAGAAATCGGTGAGCTGGCAATTCGTTCATAGCAACAAATGCATCTGGAATCATGGCCCTGCGTTGCAGAGGCTTTGCAAATTTTTTCCGCTGCCCGCTGGCGGCATTGGTCTGGTTCCAAAAACTCGAACACCCCTCCCGCCGTCAATCATCTTGGAACGCTTCAAACCAGCTCTTCCCGCAGCGTGGCCAGCATCCGCAGCGGCACGGCTTCGATTTTTTCGCTCAGCTCGTAGCGACGGTCGCCCGGGTGGATCACAAAAACTTGCCGCAGTCCGAGGTCTTGGATGGATTCGATCATCGAGCGCGTGCGCGCCGGAGTGGGGCCGGCCTTGAATTCAAATCCGATCAGCCCGCGCGCCGTTTCTACGACCATGTCCATCTCCGTGCCGCTCTGCACGCCATAGCAAAAGCAGTTCGCTTCTTCCAGTTCAAAGCTGCGGATGAGTTGCTCGATGCAAAACCCTTCCCACGAAGCACCATGCACTGGATGGCTCGTCACGGAGAGCAAATCCTTCAGCCCAAGCAAGGCGTGGAGCAGCCCAGAATCACGGTAGTAGTAGCGCGAGGCCTTGCGCAGCCGCTTGGACACATTGGCAAAGTAAGGCGGCATTTCGCGGATGATAAACATCGCTTTGAGCAACTCCATGTGCCGCTGCACGGTCTTGTTGGAAAGGCCTAGGGTGCTCGCCACCGCAGAGTCGTTCCACGCTTGGCCATGATGGTGCGCCACCAGCAGGAGCAGTCGGCGCAGTTGATCTCCGGTCAGCTTCGTCTCCGCCACTTGACGCAAGTCGCGCTCAGCGAGCGAGCGCAGGTAGTCGAGCCGCCAGCGATGCGACAACTCGGCCTTCGGCTGGAGATAGGAACGCGGATAGCCACCCAGCAACCACAGCCGGTCGAGGTCCGATGCCAGCTTCTCCGGCGGCAGTTCACCCATGTGAAACCCGCCCATGTCGATGAAGCTGATGCGCCCGGCCAAGGACTCGGACGCCTCTTTTATGACCGCAGGCGAAGCGCTGCCGAGGATCAAAAACCTCGCCCGCAGTTCCGCGCGGTCTGCCAGCACCCGCAACGCGGTGAAGAGCTGGGGACGCCGCTGGATCTCGTCGATCACCACCGTCCCACTAAGCCGGTCGAGCACAGATTGCGGGCCGGATTCCAAGCGCAGCAGCGAGACATCATCCTCCAAGTCGAAGTAATTTTCGGGCGGCACCCGCAGCGTGCGTGCTAGCCAGGTTTTGCCCGATTGCCTCGGCCCCAGCAGCGCCGTGATCGGGGTGTGTTGGAGCGAGTCGGCCACTTTTTGCTGGAGCCGGGTGCGAAGGAGCGGGGAATTCATGGTTGAAATTTGGGAGTCTAAACACTAAATTACAATCATAAATTCCCCATTTTTCGCGCCCACCGCCCTCTGGTGCGCCTCAAAGGGGGCGATGAAGAACCTCCGGGTTCTTTGATTCATCGGAGGCAGTTTTAGGGGTGACACCGGGATTCACCAATAACAAATGCTCACTTCACGGCGCGGCGAGGAGCGAGGCATCCAGCACGGCGAAGCGGACCACGGGATGCTTGGCCGCGAGAGTCGTGCGCGTCCATTTCGCCTGCAATTCGCCGAGGATGCGGGTGCGTTCAGTTTTGTTGAGCGCACGCCACTTGACCTCCGCCAGGACGAGGCCTTTTGCGTTTTCAGGATCAGGCCCTACGAGGTCGATCTCCAAGTCCTTTTCCCAATAACGTTGCGCGCCCGGAAATAACGTCCGGCAGTAATCTTCAAACACCGTGGAAGCATGCTCGTGGATGAGCAGCCGCTTCTTGGCCTCGTCGTATTGCTGCCAGCGGCTTTGATGCGGCGAAAACACGCGGAACCAAAACCGGATCGTAGGGTCCGCGATCCGGTAGAGCATTCGCTTCGTCGTGCGCAAGCTCTCGCCGTAGGGCAGCTCCCGCACGAGGATTGAGGCATCAAGGAGTTGCTGGAAGAGCCGCGAAAGATTCGTTTGCGCCGTGCCGAGACGCATCGCGATTTCCGAAGGCCGCTCCGCGCCCCGGCCTACCGCCTCGAGGACGGCCAGCGCGTTGAGCCCGGCGATGCCTTCATCCCGCAGGATGCGTTGCGGTTCCTGTTCCATGTAGGGCGCAAAATCAAAATAGAGCGTCTCCGCCACCGCCACCACGTCTTGCCGTGGCGCGAGGAATTCCCAATACTTCGGCAGCCCGCCCACGCAGGAAAACTTCTCAAAGGATTCCGTCTTCTTCGCAGGCAAGTCGCAAGCACGACAGAACGCCGCATACGCCATCGGGCGCACCGTGAGCAGCTTCAACGCCCGCCCATACAACGGCGCGCCACGATTGAGGAACATGTCATTCATCATCCGTGTGCTGGAGCCCGCCAAGATCAGCAAACAGCCGTCGGGTAGGGAGTGGTCCACCCAACGCTGCATCTGGCTAGGAAGCGATGGATCCACCGCCGCGAGGTAGGGGAACTCATCCAAGCAAAAGATCCATGGCTTCTTTTGTAGGGAGAGGATTTCGAAGAACTCGGCCCACGTCTTAGGCGTCAGATTGGTGCCTAACTGTGATTTTAAATCCGCGAAGACTTGCTGGAGCTGCGCGTCGCTCTGCGCCTCGATCGCTTGGCTATACCAACCTTTTCGCATCGCCAGCCAATGCCGCAGCAGACGCGTCTTGCCCACCCGCCGTCGGCCAAACACAACCAGCAAACCACCCTTCCGCGCGGCTCCATCAAGTTCGCGCAGTTCGTCCACCCGGTTTACGAAGGTCAGTTTCATGCCCGCAGGGGTAGCACCATCAACGATGCTCGTCAAGCATTATGTCCAAACAACATTATGTTTTGAAAACATTATGTTTGATAAACATAATAAAGGTGAAGCATCATTTTACCCACGACGCCTTGGCCTGAGCAAAGTGCTCCGGTTACGCCGTGGCCGGAGAGCGCGAAGGGAGCGCCGAGAACCTCCAACCGGGAAGAGGCGAGGACGCGAGGACGCGAGGACGCGAGGAGGCGAGGAGGCGAGGAGGCGCGGGGAAAAATTGCGCTTTTCACGCGGCTACTCTGCCCGCAACAATCGCTCCGATGGCTGACGAATTTCTTACCACCCGTTGGAGCATGGTCCTCGCCGCTGGCCGGGGCGCGACGGAGGGTGGCGAGGCGTTGGAATACATCTGCCGCACCTCATGGCGTCCGCTCTACGCCTTCGCGCGACGTTCCGGTCTCGCGCCGAACGATGCCGAGGACGCCGTGCAGGGCTTCATCGCCACGCTGCTCGCCAGCAATTCCCTGCAAAACGTGGCCGAGGAAAAAGGCCGCTTCCGCACCTTTCTGCTCACTTCATTGAAGTATCACCTCTCGGACCAAGCTGCCCGCGCCCGCGCCCAAAAACGCGGCGGCGGAGCCGAGCACCTCCCGCTCGACATGGTCGGCGCCGAAGCAGAGTTTGGCCTCACCGGCGTCAGTTCCGACACGCCGGACCGCGCCTTCGACCGCGCATGGGCGCTCGATCTCTTCCAGCGCGCCCGCCAACGCCTCAGCGCCGAATGCACCGCCTCCGGCAAAGGCCCGCTCTTTGACGCCCTCTTCCCACCCGATGCGACCAGCCGCGAGGAACCCTACCATGCCCTCAGCGCCCGCCTCGGCGTCCCGGAAAATACGCTGCGCTCTCAGGCGCTCCGCCTCCGCCACCGCCTCGGCGAACTGATCCGCGCGGAAATCACCGAAACCGTCAGCACCCCCGACGCCGTCCAGTCCGAACTGGAAAGCTTCCGCGCTGCGTTTGGGGGGTAGGAAAAGGGTGATGGGGTGTCGCTTGAAAGAGGTGGATCAAGTTCTTTCAGCTAACCCGCAACTCAACCACATTGTTTTACACCTGATACGTGGTGAGGAAGGCTTCGGGAGTCATTACCGGAATTGGGTGTGACCGGGCTGTGATGTAAAAAAATACGCGTAAAAAAATGTTAGTAGCCAAATTTTGCGCAGCGTTCCCAAAACTGGTCGATGCGGTTGCTGC
>JAYVJI010000863.1:0-5946 GCA_043769435.1 Verrucomicrobiota bacterium | reverse complement strand
CAGTGCCATGAAACTCTAGGGTCCATACCTCTCCGGCCTCCCTGACGCAGCGGATGCTGTGAACCGTGCGCACGGTGTCCATGGGATTGCCCTCCGTATCACCCCGGTTCGCTGCGAAGGCGGCGAAATCATGCGTGCCCGAACAAGTAGCTGCGGCCGCTTCGAATAGAGCGGGATCCATAGCATGGGGGGTGTGCCAAGCCAAACCGTGCTCCAGAGGGGGCAGAATAGGGGCATGCCAGAGACGATAGACGTATATTTTCCCCAGGGCATCAAAGCGCGCATGAAAACGGGGAGCAGCCCGCTCCACCTTCAGGATCCGCGCGGCCGGTGGCAGACTGGCATTCAGCGCGCTCACCCACGCCTCCGGCTGCAGCTTCGCAGCGTCAGGCACATCCACATGGGCTACCTGGGCTTCCGCGTGGACACCCGTATCCGTGCGGCCGCTCCCGTGGACACGCGGCGGGGCAGACGTCTTCAGCACTTTGGATAGGGCGCGCTCCAGGGCATCCTGCACACCGCCACCGTGGGCCTGGCTCTGCCATCCCGTGAAGTGCCTGCCATCATAGGCGATGGTCAGCCGGAGCCTCACTTGGCTATACCGGTACGGTAGACGCAGGTGTGGCGGTACTCCGCGCCGGGTCGCAGCACAGTAGTCGGAAAGGCCGGATGGTTTGGGCTATCTGGATAGTGCTGCGTTTCCAGACAAAAGCCCCCGTATTTCCCATAGGTCCGGCCAGCCTTACCCTTCTGAGCGGACATCCCATTGGCTGTGTAGAGCTGCACAGCGGGCTCTGTGGTCAGGCATTCCAGAGTGCGGCCACTCACAGGCTCTGTGATCAGCGCCGCCGGCCGCAGCGTGCCGGCATCTCCATCGATGATCAAGTTATGATCATAACCGCCCCCGAAGGCGATGGGCTCAAAGCTCCTCTCTTCAATGCGGGCACCGATGCGCGCAGGAGTGCGAAAATCCAGCGGAGTCCCCGCCACATCCGCCACGGCCCCAGTGGGGATCAGGTCCTTATCAGTCGGCGTATAACGGGAACAGTGAAGCAGCGCCACATGGTCTATCACTGGTCCGCTCCCCTGACCCGCTAGGTTGAAGTAACTGTGATTTGTCAGGTTTACCACCGTCGGCTTGTCTGTTACAGCCCGGTAGTCGAGCTTCAGCTCATTCTTCTCATTCAGGGAATAGCTCACCTCACAGTCCAGCTTGCCGGGATAGCCCTCTTCACCATCCGCGCTACTATACGTCAGCACCAGCGTCGGCACGCCATCCCGGAGCCCGGCAGTCTTTACCGCCCAGAGCTTTTTATCAAACCCATGAATACCCCCGTGCAAACTGTTAGGTCCATTATTCACAGGGAGCGTGTGCTCTTTCCCATCGAGGCTGAATTTCCCTTTCGCTATCCGGTTGGCGTATCGTCCGGCGATCACGCCGAAAAACGGATGCCCCCCTTCATACTCCCGCAGCGTATCAAACCCGAGGACGATATCCGCCTGCTTTCCGTCACGGTCCGGGGCTTTCCAACTCACGATCGCGGCGCCGTAATTCATGACCCTCACTTCCACGCCACCACTGTTGGTGAGCGTGCAGATCGTCACCGCCCGCCCGTCCTTGAGATGGCCAAAGGATGCGGAAACAGGCGCGGTCTGACTCATGGTGGTAGTGGTAATGGAAAAAAGAAAGCAGGCAGCAAAAGCCGGGATATTCATGATGGTGCTTCATCCGGGACGGAACCCTGCTTCGCAAGCGGAGGCTGTGAGGGCTCGCATGCTTGATGCCCTGACCGGGAGCTTCGCTAGGTCGCCTATTTCGTGACCTCAGCGGTCAAACGGAAGTTCGCCGTAACCAGATCGTCCAGATACAGGCCCGTGAGGCTTGCATTTCAGCAACACCCTGTCTAGTAGCGGTCGATGAAACTTGACTGGTATGCCCTCGATGAACTCCGTGAGTCCTATCTGGAGGGCTCTGCGGGGGGGGCGGATTATTGGAAATCGGACAGCTTGCTGTCTGGCTATGACTCCACATTTGCCCGCCGCATCGCCTGGAAGTGGCACTGGGTGCAAGCCGAACTGGAGAAAGTGAAGTGGGCCCCACCGCCGGGCCGCATCCTCGACTATGGATGCGGAACCGGGGTCGCCGCGCGGGAGTTCCTGACCTACTACGGGGCTACGGACCGAGTGGTGGAACTGCAGGACCGCTCGCCCAGAGCGCTGCGGTATGCGGCCCAAAAGGTGCGCCAAGAGTTTCCGGGAGTCACTGTGGAGACCATTCCCAGCGGCCTGGACCCGGATGTAGTGCTCGTCAGCCACGTGATCTCAGAACTGGACGATGCGGCGATCCAGGAACTCATCAGTGTGCTGCGCAAAGCCAAAGCCGTGATCATGGTGGAACCGGGCACCAGGGCGGACAGCGCCAAGGTAGTGAAGGTGAGGGAAGCCCTGCGGGAAGAATTCCAGGTGGTGGCTCCCTGCACACACCGCGAGCCCTGCGGCATGCTCACAGAGTCAAACGCCCGGCACTGGTGCCACTTTTTCGCCTCGCCTCCACCGGAAGTCTTTAAGGACGGAGACTGGGCGCATTTCAGCAAGACCATGAGCATTGATCTCCGGTCACTCCCGCTCAGTTTTATAGTGCTGGACCGCACCCCTCCCGCAGCCCTGCCTCCGGATACTGTCCGGCTCACCGGGAATGCCCGGCTCTACAAGGCCCACACCCTGGTGACAGGCTGTAATGCCTGTGGTGTCTGCGAACGGCGGTTGCAAAAGCGGGTCGATCCACAGTTTTTCCGGGCTCTCGTCAAGAGCCGCACGGGAACCCTGCAGCAATGGACGCTGGACGGGGCCGATATCATCGCGGCCAAGGAACTGAAATGAGCGCGCCCGGCGAGGCTCACCCGCTGGCCGGCTCGCGCATCGCCATCGTGGGCAGCGGGGCCATGGGCTGCTACTACGGAGCCCGTCTCGCTGCGGCTGGCTGTGATGTCCATTTTCTCATGCGCAGCGGCCTAGAACACGTCCGCACGCACGGGTTGACGGTGCGGAGCCACCTCGGTGACATCCTGCTGCCTCAGGTCCAGGCATGGGCTACGGCAGCGGAGTGCGGCCCGGTGGACCTCGTCCTCATCACGCTCAAGACCACCGGAAATGCCGCCCTGGAACAGCTCGTCCCGCCGCTACTCCGGGAGGACACTGTATTGCTCACTCTGCAAAACGGGCTGGGAAATGAGGAATACCTAGCCAGTCGCTGGGGTGCGGCACGGGTCATGGGCGGAGTCGCTTTCACCTGCATCAACAGGCTTTCGCCCGGCGTCATAGAGCACACAGCCCAGGGAAATATAGCCATCGGCGCCTACGCTCCGGACCTAGCCAGGCAGGGAATGGTCCTGCGTATCGCAGCGGGGTTCAACGCCAGCGGTGTGGAGTGCCGGGTGGTGGATAGCCTGGCAGCCGTCCGCTGGCGGAAGCTGGTGTGGAACATCCCATTCAATGGCCTCGCCATTCTCGGCGGCGGCATTGATACGGAACGCATCCTTCAGGATCCGGCCCTCGCGGCCCTAGTGGGGCCGCTCATGGAGGAAGTCATCGCCGCGGCCGCCGCTCTGGGCCACCCGATGCCTGCGGGCCTTGTGGAAAACCAGTTCGAGGTCACCCGCAAGGTAGGTGCTTACCGCCCCAGCAGCATGCTAGACTACCTTGCCGGAGCCCCCGTGGAAGTGGAAGCCATCTGGGGTGAGCCCCTGCGCGCTGCCGCGCGGGCCGGCGTCCCCACTCCCCGGCTGGACATGCTCTATCACCTCCTCCGCAGCCTCTGCCAGGTCTGAGCTTGCACTGGCTGGCCATGGCCCTTTTCCCTAGCCATGCCTTCGGCAATTTCCCCCCCCGCAGCCGACTCCCAGACATGACTGTGCCCGGGCCGCCCACTCGACGCACCCGGGCACAATCTGTTTTGCAGCAACCCCGAATTGTTATGACCCGTGGTAACCTTCCTCCCCGTGGTCCACCAGGTCCAGCCCGATAGTCTCATCCTCAGCGGACGGCCGCAGACCGATGATGGCTTTCACGATGGTCGTGATGACAACAGTGGCCACGACGCTCAGCGCGATGGTGACGCCGATGGCCTTGAACTGATTTAGCAGGAGGCCTTCCTTCACAGGTCCCACCACTGCGTTCACCTTTTCATCGGCAAAGATGCCCGTGAGGATGGCGCCCAGAGTGCCGCCCACTCCATGAACGCCGAAGGTATCGAGCGCATCATCATAGCCCAGCTTGGACTTGAGAAAGACTACTGCGAAGTAAGGAACGACACCGGCCAGCAGCCCGATGACCATGGCACTGTTGAAGCTGATGAATCCACACGCCGGGGTGACCACCACAAGGCCGGCGACGATACCAGAACAGAAGCCCAGCACGGAGGGCTTTCCGCGATGGAGCCACTCCACCAGTCCCCAGACAAACCCAGCAGTGCCGGCGGCAAGTGTCGTGGTCATGAATGCGGTGACGGCGATGCCATCAGCGGCGAGAGCGGACCCGGCATTGAAGCCATACCAGCCGACCCAGAGGATCCCGGTGCCTACCATACAGAGCACCATGCTGTGGGGGGACATCTTCTCTTTGCCAAAATTGTGACGCTTACCCAGCATGATACACAACACCAGCGCGCTGAATCCGGAACTCATGTGAACCACAGTGCCGCCTGCGAAATCCAGAGCTGGAATAGCAGCTCCCTTTGGATTTAGACCCCCGCACATCCATCCAGGAGTACCCCACACCATGTGCGCCAGAGGGAAGTAGACCGCAAACATCCACAGCAGGACGAATAGCATGATCGCAGAGAACTTCATCCGCTCAGCGATAGCTCCCACGATCAGCGCCGGAGTGATGATGGCAAAGGTCAGCTGGTAGATGACCCAAATGCCATCCGATATAACGGGGCTGCCCGCTCCGGTTTTGTTGACGTCGATTCCCTCGAAAAACATCCCTGACAGATCTCCTATGAAGGCTCCCGGGCCATTAAAGCTGAGGCTGTAACCACAGACCCACCACAGGATAGTAACCATGCCTGCGATGCCCAAACACTGGGCGAGCACGGATAGGACGTTCTTCCGTCGGACCAGACCACCATAGAAAAGGGCTAGGCCAGGCAGAGTCATGAACAGAACCAGCGCCGTGCAGACCATCTGCCAGGCATTGTGACCAGGGTCAAGTTTGGCTGCCGGCGCTGGCGCAGGCTCCGCCACTGTGACTGCTGCCGACTCCGTCGCCGGTGTCGCCGGTGTCACTGCGGTGGCGGCAGCCGGTGGTGCACCAGCCGGAGGGTCCTGTGCCCGCAGCGGGGAGAGCTGAGTAGCGAGTCCGAGGAGTAGAATAGTGAAAAATTGTTTCATAGTGAAAGTGGTTGCTCGTTACGGTGTTAAACTGCGGACTCGCCCTGCTCCTGAGTTCGGATGCGGACAGCCCCTTCGATGGGCGAGATGAAAACCTTGCCATCACCGATTTTTCCAGTGCGCGCAGCCTTGACTATGGCGTCCACTGCCCCCTGCACCCGGTCAGGAGTGGTCACCACTTCGAGTTTGATCTTCGGGAGAAAATCTACGGTGTATTCACTGCCGCGGTAAATCTCAGTGTGCCCTTTCTGGCGGCCAAATCCTTTGACCTCGGTCACCGTCATCCCTTCAATCCCGATTTCGTGAAGGGCTTCCTTCACGTCCTCCAGTTTGAAGGGCTTGATAATTGCTTCTATTTTTTTCATGCTGTGTGTTGTGGTTACTGCATCCCGGGAATGAGTTGCTGAGAGAGGGGAAAGCAGTGCCCGTGCCAGGCTCCCAAATATCAATGAAATATTTTATTGGATTTTTCCGTTTGCTTGGGCAATGGAGAGTGACCCTCACCAACTTTAACTTTTCCTATGCCTGACACCGAAACTGCCCTCCGCCAACTAGC
>JAYVJI010000862.1:0-4146 GCA_043769435.1 Verrucomicrobiota bacterium | reverse complement strand
GGGATGGCTTTGATCTTTTCCAGCGCCCGCCTTTTGGCATCTGCGTAGATGAGCCCTGCGCTGTTGTGGTAGGTTCTGAATCCCTCGGTCACCGCCTTGAGCACCTCCGGCCAGCTCTTCGGCGCCGCGTGCTCCATCTGCCGCATCAGGTCTTCCATGGACGCTGGAAATGCATCCTTCAGCCGTTTCCAGCCACGCTTTCCCTCCACGGAACTGTCCGCATTATTCACCGCCACATCAACGATGTCAGTCTGTCCGAAAAGATTCCGGATCTTCATGGAAATCTGCAGCGCCCGCACGCCGCTGCGTCTTACCGCCCCCTCTCCTGCCTTGTTCAGAATATCGTTAGGCTCCTCGCCGGCGAAAAGCAGTTGACCGGGCAGCACGTGCGCCGCATTCGTCCCGTCCAGCTTGTTTCCATAGTTATACTGGAGTACAGTGGCCCCCAGCGTCACCGGCACAGGATTCGTCAGGATACCGCAGTAACGCAGGATCGCGACAAGGCACATCACTTCACAGACAGCCGTCAGCCGCCGCTCTTCATGCAGCCGGGCCTGATCCGCCACACTGAGCGCTATGGGCGCGCTTTCCTCAGCATTCGGCTTTTCATAGAAATGCTGACGGGAATTGTGACCAATAACGGACATGGTGAAAATGGGGTGAGAGTTGTGCTGGGGACAGCCTTCCATGCACTGAATTCAGCGGAATGCAACCCTCCTCATCCTCCCTGCCCCGAGGGGAACACTTGCAGGGAACTGCGCTTGCGGAGCATGATGGACAATTTAGGGGATCAATTCATTTTCCCACCATGGCCGAAATATCCAAAGCCTATCAGCCGGGTGAAGTCGAGGAAACGTGGTATGCGCGCTGGCTGGAGGCCGGCTGTTTTACTGCGGATCCTGCTTCCCCCCGCCCCGCCTACAGCATCGTCATTCCTCCACCGAATGTCACGGGTATTCTGCATCTGGGTCACGTCCTAAATAACACCATCCAAGACATACTGTCCCGCCGCGCCAGACAGCAGGGATGCGAGGTTCTCTGGCTCCCGGGCACGGACCATGCCGGCATCGCCACGCAGACTCAGGTGGAAAAGGACCTCCGTAAGTCCGAAGGCAAGACGCGCAGGGACATCGGGCGGGAGGCCTTTCTCGAACGCACATGGACGTGGAAGGAAAAGCACGGCGGCATCATCATCAGCCAGCTCAAGCGCCTCGGCTGCTCCTGCGACTGGACCCGTGAGCGGTTTACCATGGACCCGGCATACAGCATGGAAGTGCAGCGCGTGTTTGTCGATCTCTTCAAACAAGGGCTCATCTACCGCGGCCTGCGGATGGTGAACTGGTGCCCGGTGAGCCTCACCGCACTGAGCGATGAAGAAGTGATCCCCAAGCCCCAGAAAGGTAAGTTCTACACCATGCGCTATGAAGTGATGGAGGAACCTGGGCGTTACCTTGAAATCTCCACGACGCGTCCGGAGACCCTGATGGGCGATACCGCAGTGGCGGTGAACCCCACGGACGCCCGGCATCAGGACTTGATAGGAAAACATGTGTGGCGTCCGTTTCCCCGCGCCGCCATCCCGGTCATTGGTGACACCGCAGTGGACAAGGAATTCGGTACTGGCGCGCTGAAAGTCACCCCGGCTCATGACCGCGTGGATTTTGAAATCGGCCAGCGGCACAACCTGCCCGTGCGTGACGTGCTGCACCCCGACGGACGCATCAACTGCCCGGAATGCCCGGAGCTGGACGGCATGGACCGGTTCAAGGCCCGGGTGAAATCCGTGGAAATGCTAACAGAAATGGAAGCCCTCGTGAAAGAGGAAGACCACCAGAATAACGTAGGATTCAGCGAGCGGGCGGACGTGCCGATCGAGCCGCGGCTGTCACTCCAGTGGTTCCTGAAATACCCAGCCGTAGAGGAAACCGCAGCCGCCGTGGAAAGTGACGCTATCAACTTCCGCCCGGAGCGCTGGAAAAAAACCTTCGCGCACTGGATGGGCAACCTCCAGGACTGGTGTATCAGTAGGCAGCTGTGGTGGGGCCACCGCATCCCCGTGTGGTACCGCAAAGAGGAATCCACCCTGCTCCAAAATGCCGAAACGCTCGACATTTCCCACCTGAACAACGGCCAGCTCCACGTGAGCGACCTGCCGCCGGAGGACGCAGAAAACTGGATCCAGGATGACGACAGCCTTGATACATGGTTCAGCTCATGGCTCTGGCCCTTCGCCACCATGACGGAGGCAGAGCAAAAAAAATTCTACCCCACTACCGACCTCGTGACCGGGCCGGACATCATCTTCTTCTGGGTGGCACGCATGATTATGGCCGGCTACGCCTTTAAGGGTGAACTGCCGTTCCGGAATGTATTCTTCACCTCCATCATACGTGACAAGCAGGGCCGCAAGATGTCCAAAACCCTAGGCAACAGCCCGGACCCGATGGACCTCATGGCCAAATACGGCGCAGATGGCTTGCGCTTCGGACTGCTCCGCATGGCCCCAACGGGCTCGGATGTGAAGTTCGATGAATCACAGGTGGAAGCAGGCCGGAACTTTGCCAACAAGCTCTGGAACGCCGCGCGCTTCCGCCTCATGCAGGGTGATGACGTGGACGTCTCCGGCAAGAGCATTGCCTCGGTGGAAGGCGTGCCTTTCTTCGCGGTCGACATCGCCGCGAAGTTTGATGCCCTGCGCGTGGAGTTTGACTCCGCCATGGAGGCCCGCAGTTTCAACACCGGAGCCCAGTTGCTCTATGATTTCTTCTGGGGCAACTACTGCGACCTCTTCCTTGAGGCGGCAAAGTCCGTTTTCACCGCGACCGCCGCTCCGGCAGAGAAAACCGCCACCCTGCGGATCATGGACGCCGTTTATGGCCGCCTGCTCCAGTTGCTGCATCCCTACATGCCTCACATCACTGAGGAACTCTGGGCTACTCTCGGCTATGGCGCGCCCGGCACCTTCCTGATGCAGGCCACCCTGCCGACCACTGCCTTGCTGTCCGGAGCGGATGCCGGGGCGATCAAAAGCGCTGCCGCCACCGCATCCGCGACCTATGAAACCGCAGGCCGCATCCGGAACCTCAAGGCCTCCTGCAACCTAGCATCCACCAAGGGCCTGCGATTCATCCTGCAACCAGCCGGAACCATGAACCACGGTGCCTTGCCCGTGCTGTGCATCCTCACCAGTGCTGGCAGCATCGATATTGATCCAGCCTACGTCAAAGGCAGCAACACAGCAGCCACCCTCACAGAAATGGGAGAAATCCATCTCCCGCTGGAAGGGCTGATCGATGTGGACGCCGAGCACACCCGCCTAACCAAAGAACGGGACCGGGTCCGCGATGAGATTGCGAAGGCAAAGGCCAAGCTGGGCAGCGAGTCTTTTGTGAGCCGGGCGCCGGCAGAAGTAGTGGAGGAACACCAGCAGCGGGTTATTTCATTCACAGCTCAAGAGGCACAACTCACAGAAATGCTTGCTAATCTCAAATAGTTTGCCAATGCTAATAACCCCTTAAGCATACCCTGCGTAAATACCCTATATGCGCCTAACCGTGCCCCTCCTTTCTAACATCTTCGGAATCTCACCAGACGCAGCCCAGTTACTCCAGGCTGCGGGCATCCAGTCCGCCCATCAACTGGCGAGGGAAACGCCTGCCCAGCTGCACCGGAAGCTTGAACTCATCGTCTGGCAGCGCGGCGCTACCACCGGCCCCTCTTTTGAGACTGTGACCCTCTGGGTTCAATCCGCAGCAGCCTACTCCCCCACTGAGGCTGAAGCCATGTTCAATGAGAACGACCTGCCCGAGGCAGTAGTGCAGGACTTCCTTCCGCAAGGCCCTCCCAAATCAGCCTACGGCCAGCCACCAGTGGCCCCAACTCCAGAACCATGGCATCCTCCAGCATCGCGCAGCGTCGAGGCTCTGGGCAAAATGGACGAACTCCCCTCCATCAGCGGTCTGCCCGTGGCGCTTCCGGCATCCGGGCTTCCAGCGCCCCTCCCTACCGGCACAGAACCGCGCAGTCAGGGCTCCCAATTCCTGTCATTCGACGACTACGAGGATGGGAAATCCACTATCAAGCCACTGAGCAGAGCCACCATCAAAACAGAATCCGCCACCGAAGCGAACAACACAGGCGGGACCG
>JAYVJI010000861.1:0-5798 GCA_043769435.1 Verrucomicrobiota bacterium | reverse complement strand
CCGGAATGAGCACCCGCTACCGGTGCCTATCTCATTATTGGTGGCCCCGCCAACGGAGGACAGTTGAGAGCCTCAAAAGGACAGGCCTTTCTTTGACTTCGCCGGTGCCGGGCTCGTAGGTGTAGGTGGCCTGCACGGTGCCATCTGAGCTGAAGCTGTTGATGCGTCCCTGGGCATCCCGGCCCCATGCAGTGGTGAGCGGGGTGGTGCCGGCCTGCTGGAGGGTCATGCCGGTGAAGGGGCCCTGCCACGGCGGGGCTGCCGGTGCCGTAGCTGTAGGTGCGCGTGACCGGCTGGAACAGGAGCCGAGTGGTGGTCTCCGATGTCAGGTTCCCCGGCCACGCGGGGGCGTATTGATAAGTATGAGTGAGGGCACCGACGGTGGAGAAGGGCTCGCCGGCGATGGTCGGGGTGAAGAGGGGCGCGACCAAGAGAAGGCCGCATTGAAAGCCTTGGCCATAGCCGAGGGGCATCGCACTGTTGAACGGTTACTTCGCCATATTGCGCTAACACAAATCGCTAAAGAAAAGAAAGAAAAGAAAGGGCAGCGATATTCCCGGGAACCGATTGAATCGGTTTTCGATTGAGAAACCAGTAGCACGCGGCGAGGTGGTGCGCTATGCATGCACCACTGGACACCAGCAGCCTGAACATAACATAGCCCTCAGCACCGCCCCAAACAAATGAACGAATATCACTATGCCGTGGAAGAGGCGGTACTTGGCCCGCTGAGTGTGGCAGAGCTGGGGCTAGCAATGCGGCGCGGGGAGTTGCCGCGGGAAACGCAGGTGACAGGTGACGCAGGAAATTCCTGGCAGGCCTTGTCTGAAATGCTGGTGGCAGAGGAATGGCCAGCGCCGCTGCCATCAAAAAGGAGGAAAATAGTGCTGCTGCCGAGCCCTCTGCCGAGCCCGCCGCCGGCGGCGAAGGCAACGGCAACGGTACCGGTGACTGCTCGAATGGGCTGGGTGGACGCGCGCGGACTGCTCAGTGTGTGGCTGGGGGTGTCGGCGTGTGTGCTGGCGTGTCTGCCGGTTTTCGGGTTGGCAGCGGTCATACCAGGGCTGGCAGGGCTTTTACTGGGGTTGAGTATTTATCGGCAATGCCGGGTCTTTTCCTTGCTGGGAACCGGGCTCAACGGTATGGCGATCCTCGCCGCGCTGCTGCAGGGCGCGGTAGTAAGTGTTTTGCTGCGGGTGGTTTCGAAATGATCACCCACATGATTGGTGATTGGTGATTGCTGATTGTTGCGATTGTTGCGATTGTTGCGATTGTTGCTGATTGTTGATTGTTGATTGTTGATTGCTGACTGCTGACTGCTGACGTGGCACTCTTATTCATGTAGGGTATAGGCAGGTTAGAATCGACCCACGATTCATTGGGATATTCCGGTCGCCTGGCGGCGAACTGGACTTTGACGGCTTCGAACGCATCCTTCAGGTTGGCCTTGAGTGCCAGCATATAATCGGCCCCGGCTGAGTGCAGTTGCCCGGCGATTTGCGGATGGCCCTGCAGGATTCTCAGGATTCCGGCCCCCGATGCCTGCGGGGTCCAAGCCTGCTGGTTTATTTATGGCTGCTTGTTTCTGGCCGGGTCACTTACTATCGTTGAAATTTTATCCTGCATTCTGGAGGAAATGCGATACGCTCGCCACATGCAGCTCCGTCTCCCGTTAGCACTCCTCCTTGCCTTCTCCAGTCTCACTTTGGCTGTGGTGCAGTTCTGGCCTTTTGTCCCTCCTGAGCGGGAGGATCGCACCGCCGCCGCGCTGCCTAGCTCCGCCCCCGCCAGCCTGCTCCCTTTTCTGGATGATGCCCTATATGCGTCACTGGGCAAGCCACAGCCGGGCGAATGGCTGGCGTCGCACCAAGAGGACGGCCAGAATGTTGCCGATTTTCGCAAGTCCAGCCCTAACATTCCCAGCCGGACGCGAAAAGTTCTTTATCTCCTCCCGCTGGGGAAATTCCCGGCGGATGGCCGCACTCCGTCGCTGGATTCATTGCGGGAATACCTGAGCGTTTATTTCCAGATGGAGGCGAAGCTGGCCCCTGCGGTAACCGAGGCTGCACCCGGCGCGAAACGCCGCATCAATCCCGGCAGTGGAAAACCGCAACTGCTCTCCACTGACATTCTGAAATGGCTGGCCGGGAGGTTGCCTTCTGACGCCTACTGCGTGCTGGCTGTGACCATGACGGATCTCTTTCCGGAGGAGTCGTGGAACTTCGTTTTTGGGCAGGCTTCCCTCAGCAGGCGTGTAGGGGTTTTCAGCCTAGCGCGGAACGACCCTGCTTTTTCCAGCATGGAAGATCCCGGGCTTGATCCCGGCGTGACGCGCTCACTCCTCCTGCGCCGGGCCTGCATCACGCTTAGTCATGAGACCGGCCACATGTTCGGATGGAGTCATTGTTGTTATTACAAATGCCTCATGGGCGGCAGCAATTCTCTGGCGGAATCAGACCGTGCTCCAGCAGGCCTGTGCCCGGTTTGCCTGCAAAAACTTCACTTTTCCCGGCCATTTGATCCGGTTGCCAGACAAAAGGGGTTGCTCGTATTTTATCAAAAGCATGGAATGGAGGAGGACCGGAAAAAAGCGCAGGTCATTCTGGATGCGGCCGGGGTCGGCAGCGGGCGCTGATGCGGATGAGTTGTTAGGCTTTTTGGCGGCGTCGCGCCAGACTGATAAACTCCGCCAGACTCATGATCCATGCGGACTGGGCTGGAGAGTAGGTGGCCTGCAACTGGGCTGGCACCACCAGCGTCAGGCCGTGGCGGTGCATCTCGTCTGTCTGGGCGTTGGAGATGCCGGTTTCCAGCGTTAAGAGGTGCTTGTCCGGCACCCGGTCCGCCTCAGTCAGCACTTGCCGCCACCTGTCTTTGCTAGTGGATTTTACACCCAGCATACTGAGCCGCGCGGACGGAAATGCCGGGTCCCGGTATTCCTCGTCACCGGGAAAAAGGAAGTCTGGGCGGTTCCGGTTTTCCGTGCGACCCTGGGGCGTAGTCCGGATGCCTTCTCTGCGAAAAATCTCCTCCAGATGATTTTGCAAGGCCTGACCCATGCGGGATTTCCGGCGGTTTTGCACCGAGAGGGAAAACCTCAGGAACTCATCCACGGTGGGAAATCCGCGCTTCACCTGACTGCCGATAATGGCTGCCTCGAGCGCCCGGAAAAGTGCTTCCTCGCGTTCCAGCCATGCCATGAGGAGGCCGTCGGGATCTTTGGTTTCTGTGTCACTTTGGCTTCGCGCAAAATCCGACAGGACTCTGGTGCCGGGGAATGAGTTCCCGAACTTTGCCACCATCAGAGCAGTGTCGGAGGACTGGGTCCCGGGAGCTTCCTCCAGATCCAGAGCCTTCAGGATACGTCTCCGGAGCACAGGCACTGCTTCCTTTTCCAGGGCGGAGCCATTGAGCGCGGAGAGCCGCCCATCCTTTGCCGGAGGCGGGAAGAGTTCCAGGGCCGCACGGTGCCAGCCGGAGTCCCGGGCGAAGACCAGACCCGCATAGCGGCCTGCCCGCGTCTTCACCACCACCAAGAGGTCGCCAGGGCTGGCGCAGGATAGAAATTCGCCTTCATAATACAGCCGCCACTCGCTGCGTCCGGTGCGTTCTGCGCTGCGGGCACGGGCATCATAAAAGGTGAACCCGTCCTCGTCGGAAACCACAGCGCTATCATCGCCAAAATACCGCCATTGGATAGCGCCGCGGACTTTTTCTTCGCGGCCAAAAAATTCCAGCCACGCAGTGCCACCGTGCATTTCATGCTGGTGGGAATCACCCTCCGGCAGGTCCGCCGCCGTCAGGATCTTGTGCGCTACCGCGATGAAATGACTGGCAAGCGTTTCCATGGCTCAGAGGGCGAAATCCACCTTCACCTCAGCCCGCTCAAACTCCATGGCTTCCATGAGGGGCTGACGCTGAAACCCTGTTAGGCGGGCTATCACATTATCCGGGAAGACCTCGATCCGGTTATTGTAGCCAGTAGCCACGTCATTGAAATAGGAGCGCGCTAGGGCGATGCGCTGTTCGGTTTGGATGAGTTCATGCTGCAGGCTCATGAATGCCGGATCGGTCTTCAGCACTGGATAGCGCTCGGCCAGCATTCGGACCTCGCCTCCGGCTGCATGGCCATCCTGGGCATGATTCCGCAGCGCGGCGACGTCTGCCTGCAGATCCTGCTCGTGGGCACAAAGGCCCTGCACTGCAGCCACCAGCGAGGGAATGAGATCCCGGCGCCGCGCCAGCTGCACTTCCACCTGTGACCAGCCCTGTCGCACCCTGTTCCTGGAATCCACAAGGCTGTTATACACCATCCAGACCCATGTCAGGCCCCAGAGCAGGGCAATGCCTCCGGCACCGCTGGCAGCGTAGATCACCGCCGTTTCTTTGCCCGCCAGATTTCCGGTCAGCCAGCCCGCACCACCAGCCAGGCCCATGGAAAATACCACCCACAGCCCCATAGAACGTCCCAGTCGTCCGGTCACCTGCTCCTCTGATTCCACTGTCAGCAAATACATGGGCGCGTTTTTGTCGGCTGCGATCTCAGGAGCCACGATGTCACCCCGCTCCCTAGCCTTTCCCACGACGAAGAGCATGTCATGGAGGCGGATGCCGGACTCTGAAAATGTGCGGATAAAGGTGCTGTTAGGAATGGCACCCGCCGGCCCTTTGCCAAAGTATAGTCCGCTCGCGGGTCCGCAGGTTTCGGAGAAAAGCGTGCGTGGCCTGACCTCCGCTCCTTGTGGATGCAGGAGCATGTGTCCGGTGTCATCCCGCAGATAAAACGGTGCCTCATCGCCTCCGCTGGCCACGATCGCGACGCCGGTTTCCACCCTCGTGCGCCGCTGCTGCCGGCCCTCACTGTCGGTATAGGTCTCCTCCACTTCCCGGCGCCAGTGTTCACCCACGCTCCATGAATACAGCACGCAAGGCAATTCGGAAAGGTAGCTCACGAAGGGCGATGCTGTCTCCGCCGTGCCCTTCACCTCGACCAGCCCGATGAAGACTCCCTGGACCTTGGAGGTGGGCAGCACCGTCACCAGCCTCCTTCGGCTGTTGCTCCGGTGGCTGCGGTGCAGGGCGAACAAAGCGGCCAGTCCCAGACCGGCACTCACGAGGTAAGTTTGCTCAGGGCTCATGCAGCTGGTTGATGAATGAGTCTAGCGCTTTTCATAATACCGCAGGGCCTCGATATTGCTGCCAAATTCCTTCAGCGGATACAGGCCGCGTCCCGCCTTGGCTCCCGGATCGCGGATTAGATAGTCAAACCCCTCTTTTCCGCTGATAACAACAAAATGAGTGATGCCGTTGGGGTAGCGCATCCTCACGATCACCGGATTTCCACGCTCCAGGTTTTCGTCGATGAGACGGAACGATGCATCATCTTCATACACGAACTTTACTTTGTCAGGCATGGTCTCCGCCGCTACTTCCCATTTCAGCCAGCCTTGGGGAGTGAACCCGTTGTGGGCCTTCAGATAATCATTGAGCAGCTGGGGATTCGTCGGCACTCCATAGCTGGCCAGCACCATGGAAGTGGAAGCCACGGCGCATCCTGCGGAGCCGAGAGTATCCCCTGCGGTATGGGCCAGTTGATCCTTCCCCCAGCGCGGGTCGTTTTGGCGGAAAGAAGGAACCGCCAGCTCAAGACGCTTTCTGAAGTATTTCCCCCCGCTTGGAGGCAGACCTGGTTTGGCGGGTACCGTAGCCGACCATTCTTTCCGCCACTGCCATACCCGCCAGCCCGCATACCCGCCACCCACCGTGAGTATCAGGAGCACCAGCGCCGCAATCATCCG
>JAYVJI010000860.1:0-12317 GCA_043769435.1 Verrucomicrobiota bacterium | reverse complement strand
GATAGGGCTGGGCTGTGTAAACCCGCGCACAGACGAGGCGGAGGACCCGGCCAGCATCGTGGCCCGGGCGGAGGAAGCGCTGCAATTCTGGACGCCGGAGCGCATTTTCCTGAACCCTGACTGCGGCTTTGCCTGCTTCGCTAACCGCGGGGTCAACGTGGAGGCCGTGGCCACCGATAAGCTGCGCTCCATGGCTGCTGCGGCGCGGGAGTTGCGGCGGAAATACTAGCGGATTCCATCTCCCGATGAGGGCAGATGACAGGTATTAGCTAACGAGGCTGACACAATAGAACCAGGTCTAACTTAACTTAACTGAAATCAGGAGATCCCGGCGAGAATGGCGTTGAATTCCTCCTCGCTCACAATGCGGATGTTCAGTTCGCGCGCCTTCGTCAGTTTGCTGCCCGCGTCCTCACCCGCCAGCAGGCAGGTTGTTTTCGCGCTGACGCTGCCGGAGGTCTTGCCTCCGTGCTGGCGGATGAGTTCCTCAAAGTGGGGCCGGGGTTGGGTCAAGGTCCCGGTTATCACCCATGTTCCGCCCAGTCCGCCGCGGCCTCCTTCAGATGAGGCTTCCGGTATGGGTGCGTAGTTTTGGGACACCGGATCTATGCCGAGTTCCGCCATCGTTTGCAGAAAAAGGCGGCCCTCCCCGGATGCGAAAAAGCTGATGATATTCTGGGCCACTACCTGTCCCACTTCCTGAGCAATCTGATAGGGGGCGAGCAGCGTATTGTCCTCCTTGCGCTTTCCCTTGGGAATGCGGGCTAGTTCCGCCAAAATGGGCGACTCTACAAGTTCTGCAAAGTTTCGGTGGAGACGGGCGAGTTCCCTTCCGGCGGATTCACCGGTTTCGGGAATACCGATGGCATAGATCCAACGGCTGAGCGGCATGGTGCGGGAACGGTCCAGAGAGGCGCGCAGGCGGGAGGCATTTTTGGCTCCAAAATTCCGCGGCTCCGCATCGGTGCCTAGGTTCAGGTTATCCAGTACCTCCGGGTTCAGCGAGTAGACATCCAGGGGACGACTAACAAGGCCGCGCTCCACCAGCTTGTCTGACACGCTGTCGCCCAGGCCTTCAATATCCAGCATTTTCCGGCCACCGAAATGGCGCAGCCGGGTGGAGGCCTGCGCCGGGCAGGTCAAGGCGGTGCAGCGCCAGGCGACGAAGCCTTCCTCGCGGGAGACCGGTCCGCCGCAACTGGGACACAGCCCGCCGACATGCTTGAAGAGGTCGAACGGTGCAGAATCTGCAGGACGCTTTTCCATCACCACGCTAACAACTGCCGGGATGATTTCTCCTGCCTTTTCGATCACGACGGTGTCACCCACGCGAATGTCCTTTCTTTCGATTTCCTCCTGATTGTGCAGCGTGGCGCGGCTGACGGTAGTGCCGGAAACATAAACCGGCTCCAATTCCGCCACGGGTGTGAGCACTCCGGTGCGGCCTACCTGGATGGTGATGGACTTCAGGAGCGTCTCGACGCGTTCTGGCTCGAATTTATAAGCGACGGCCCAGCGGGGGGCCTTGCTGTTGGACCCCAGCACGGCATGCAGCCCGATGTCATCAACCTTCACCACTGCGCCGTCAGTTTCGTAGTGCATGGTTTTGCGGAATTGATCCAGTTCTCTGATGGCGGCCAGAATTTCCTCTGCAGATTCCGCAGCCCAAAGCCGGTCGGCCTTGTGCAGGCCCATGCGATCGAGCAGCGCGTGAAATTCACTGAGATGATTAAGCTCTAGGCCGTCGATTTCACCTAGGCCGTGAATGACAATATCGAGCGGACGTTTTGCGGCAGCTTTGGAGTTCAGTTGCTTGAGCGTTCCTGCGGTGGCGTTGCGGGGATTGGCAAACCGCTGTTCGCCGGCTGCCTCCCGTTCATCGTTCATCTTACGGAAGGCCTCGCTGGGCATGAAAATCTCTCCGCGCACTTCCAGCAGCCGGGGAGCCCCTGCCGGCAGGATGAGGGGCAGGCGGCGAATGGTGCGGACGTTATGTGTGATGTCATCGCCCGTGGTCCCGTCGCCACGGGTCGCCGCGTAGATCAGTGCGCCGTTTTCATAGCGCAGGGAAACTGCAACGCCGTCCACCTTGGGCTCTACCCATGTCAGGATTTTCTTTTGGCCAGTCAGCTTCACCAGCCGTTGGTAAAACTCGCTCATTTCCGCCTCGGAATAGGTATTCTCTAGGCTCATCATGCGCACGGCGTGGGTGATCTGGCTGAATCCATCTATAGGCGCCCCTCCCACGCGTCTGGTTGGACTGTTAGCAGATGCCAGCGCAGGCCAAGCGGCCTCTAACAGGCTTAGCTCTGTATATTTGGAATCATACTCCCGGTCAGAAATCACCGGGCACGCATCTACATAGTAGAGCCGGTTATGGCGGTCCAGTTCGGCGGAAAGATAAGCGATGCGTTCACGGGCTGTGGATTCGTCAGGAGCAGGCATGGGGAGAGGCTGAGCAGAGTCGGGAGGATGTCAACGGTGGGCCGGATGTGGAAATCCGTTGGATAAAATCCCAGCGGAATCCGGGTTGAATCCTGCGGGGAAACGTCGAAGGGTTCCTTATATTTCATGTTCCGGAGTGTTTCTAGATACACAGCTGCCGCTGCCTTTTTCCCGCTACTCCTTTTTTCAGGTGTTAGGAATATACGTGCCCAGGAGCCCGATAAAGCGGGAGCGGCCGCACACGCAGCGAAGGCAATATCCGCCATGAAAATCGGGAACTGGACCGGAGCCCGGAAGGAGTGGGAAGCGACGGTGATGTGTGAGCCCCAAAATGCCGCGGCGCACTCAAACCTAGGCAAAGTCCTTCATCACTTGCGGGAATATGAAGCTGCGGCCATCAGCCTCGAAAGGGCCGTGGCGCTGAAGCCATCACTGGGGGACACATGGATCACGCTGGGGCTCACCTATCAGGAATTGAAGGCTCCCATGCGAGCTGTTAGTTGCCTGACGCGGGCTGTCCACGAGAGTCCGGCGGACCCGCAGACGCATAATGCCCTCGGGATCGTGCTGAAGAAAATGGGCTGGACGGGCGCTGCCGAAAGTGAACTCCAGAAAGCTATAGACCTTGAGCCGAAGTTCGCAGACGCGCATTTCAATCTGGCCGCCATGTATCTGGAGCGGAAGCCTCCGTCTCTGGAAATGGCGCGGCGGCATTATGGTGCCGCACTCGAGTTGGGGGTGCCCCGCGACGAGACCATGGAGCAGCAACTTTCAGGGGAGGAACCAGTTGTAGAAGAGGTGGATCGAGCTGCCGCGACAGCAGTCACGGAAGACACTGGAGCCGAGCCGGAAGCCAAAGCAGTGCCGGCCACTCCGGTGCGGAAGCCGTCAGCCAAACCAAAAAAGCAACAATGAATACCCGCCGTGATTTCCTAACAAAAGCCGCCATCGCCGGCGGTTCGATCCTGCTTCCGGAGCTTTCGTTCGCGCGGGACGCTCTACCGCCCCCCCCTGCTACAGCCGCCAAGTCCTGCATACTCATTGATGCCGTGACCGGCGCACCCCTCATGGAAAAAAACGCTGACGAGCGGCGCGCAGTGGCCAGCACGCAAAAGCTGGTAAGCGCGCTGGTGATAACCGGGCAGTCGCGGAACAATCTGGATCATACCACGATAGTCCAGCCGGGCGATACGAAAATAGAGCCAACAAAGCTCTATATAAAAGCCGGTGAGAAGTACGACTGGAAGACGCTTTTCAATGCGATGCTGATCGAGAGCTGTAATGACTGTGCGCGTTGTCTGGGCCGCACGGTGGCCGGCACGGAGGCTGCCTTTGCCGGGCTCATGAATGCCTATGCGCTACGGCTGGGGATGAAGAACTCCAACTTCCGGTGCGCGTCCGGCCTGCCCATGGAGGGACAGTATTCCACAGCCCGGGACATGGCCCGCGCAGCCCGCGCCGCGATCTACAATCCCATCATCCGGAATACTGTCAGCCAGGCTGAAGTAACCATCACGCGTCCGGATGGCCGGGTCTCGGTGTTATCCACCACCAACCATTTGCTGAGGAGAACTAACGCAAACTATACGCCGATCTGCACCGGGATGAAAACCGGCTTTACCAATGCCGCCGGGAAGTGCCTGATCTCCAGCGCGAATCTGCGCGGCAAGGCTATCATTTGCGTGATGCTGGGCAGCAATTCCAAAATCATCTGGAAGGAATCAAGGGCGCTCCTGCATTGGGCCTTTGGACTGACCAACTAGCTGCAGGCCATATGCGGCCTTGGTCCAGGGAACTTGAGGCACTGCGGCAGCAGTCCCTGCTGCGTACCTTGCGGACGCGGGACCGGGTCGGCACGCACTGTCTTCAGGATGGGCGGAGGCTGGTGAATTTCTCCTCCAATGACTATCTTGGCCTGGCGGAAAGCGAAGAGGTTTGCACGGTGCTGACAAGGTCAATCCGGGACCATGGAACCGGCGCCGGGGCTTCGCGGCTGGTCTGCGGTTCTTTGCGGCCTCACGCCCGACTCGAGGAATGTCTGGCCGACTTCAAGGGGACTGAAGCCGCGTTGACTTTCAGCACGGGCTACGCCGCTGCCACCGGAGTATTGCCTGCCATCGCCGGTAAAGGAGATATCCTGATCCTAGATAAGCTTTGCCACGCTTCATTGATAGACGGCGCAAAGCTCAGCGGAGCTGCGTTGCGTGTCTTTCCCCACAACAACATGGACCGGCTGGAGCACCTGCTGCGGTGGGCGGCCCACGCCGCAGGTCCAGATGGCCGGGTCATCGTGGTGGCCGAGAGCATCTACAGCATGGACGGCGATGTCGCTCCGCTGAGGGAAATGGCAGCGCTAAAGGATTTATATGGTGCGGCGTGGATGCTGGACGAGGCGCACGCTTTTGGAATTCTCGGTCCTCAGGGCAGGGGGCTTGCCGCCGCAGAAGGGGTCGGGGCCAAGGTGGATATCCACATGGGCACGCTCAGCAAGGCTGCTGGGCTGAGCGGTGGCTTTGTCTGCGGGAGCCGCGACTTGATTGACCTGCTGATCAACCGGGCCCGTAGTTTCATGTATAGCACGGCGCCGCCACCGGCTGTGGCCGCTGCCGCCGCCCATGTGGTGGAAAACATTCTAGCCACTTCGCAGGGAGATGCGCTCAGGTCCCGGCTGCGGGCGAATCTGCGGCTGCTGGCGGGACTGACCGGGCTGCCTGAGCCCGCCGCAGCTATCCTGCCGGTGATCAAGGGAGACGAAGGTGCCGCCATGGAAGCTGCGGCGGCCTTGCTGGCAGCTGGATTTCTGGTGCCGGGCATTCGCTTTCCGACGGTGCCCCGTGGTCTAGCAAGGCTGAGAGTCACTGTTTCTGCGCGACACACCAAGGAGGAGATCAGGGCTCTGGCCCCTCATTTTAATCATCAATCATGAAGCTGCATCTGACTGACATCCATCTGCCGTTGAGTGTTCCTTTTGGCACTTCGCACGGGACGCTGTACAGCAAGCATAATTTGCTGGTGGCTCTGGAGGACGACGGCATAACCGGCTATGGGGAGGTGCCACCTTCCCTCGCCTATCAAAGCATCACTGCAGGAACGGAACGTGCCGCGCTGGAAGCTGCGCGGTATCTGATAGAGAGCACACCGCTGGACACTCCCGGGGAATACTGGGAGGCTATGCAGCCGATGCTCGGAGACCACCGGTTTGCGCTTTGCGCGCTGGACCAGGCCGCCAATGATCTCTGGGCACGTCGGCTGGGGAAGCCGCTCTGGCAATTGTGGGGGCTGGAGCTTAAGGATCTCCCGCCTTCAAACTTCACTATCAGTCTGGATACGCCGGAGTGCATGCTGCAGCGCCTGAATGAAATGCCTGGCTGGCCGGTGTATAAGATAAAGCTGGGAAGGCCAGCCACAGATATGGTCGCGATGCGGTTGCTGCGGCGGAGCACGGGAGCGTTGCTGCGTGTGGATGCCAACACAGGATGGTCCGTTGAGCAGGCATTGAAGTTCGCTCCCGAACTGGCTGAAATGGGCGTGGAATTCATAGAGCAGCCACTGCCCCCGGAAGACAGGCTGGGCATGGCGCGCCTCAAGGCCTCCTGTCCGCTGCCGCTCATCGCGGATGAAAGTTGTCAGGATGAATCGGATGTGATCCGGTGCCGGGAGCATTTTCAGGGCATCAACATCAAGCTAACCAAAGCCGGAGGGCTGACACCGGCGCGGCGGATGATAGTGGAGGCTAGGAAGCTGGGGCTCAAGGTCATGGCTGGTTGTATGCTGGAGAGCACCGTCGGCATCAGCTCCCTGGCACAGCTGCTTCCCATGCTGGATGCCGTGGATATGGATGGGGCTTTGCTTCTGGGAGCGGACATCGCAGAGGGCGTCAGGCTGGAGCAGGGCCACGCGATTTTTCCGGACCGGCCCGGTTCAGGGGTTTCCCTGCTGCCAGCGGCTGAAAATAATTGAGGATTGGAAGCCCCAGAACGCAGCGGCATTTGCCAGCGCATGGGCCAGCCCCGGGACCGGATGGGCTCCGGCTTCCGGTAGGGAAATCTGCGGGTCCCGCCTAACCCATTTCGGCGAAGGAGCGAGCACTCCCTCCTGCAGCGACTTGATAGCCATGATAGCCTCCATGGCCGCAGTGGCGCCGAGGCAATGGCCGGTGACCGGCTTGGTGCCGCAGCATGGTGGAATATGAGAACCAAAAACAGTGGTGATGGCTGCTGCTTCAGCAGAGTCGTTAGCCACGGTACCGGTACCGTGCGTGTGAATGTACCCAATATCTGGTGGCTGCAATCCAGCCACATGGAGGGCGCGAGTCATGGTGCGCGCCAATCCCGAAGCGTTGATGCCAGCCATGCCGGCCGGCTCAGTCAGCAGCCCCCATCCGCTCAGCACAGCCAGTGGCGTGGCTCCCCGGCGCTGGGCTGAAGAGAGGGACTCCAGCACCAGCATGCCGGCTCCGTTGCCAGGCACGAGCCCCGTGCGGCCCGAGCCAAACGGGCGGCAGAGTTCTTCAGGTCCGCCGCTGCCGTGCGCCAGCACCTTAGCGCTGCGCAAGCCCTCGACCACGACGGTATGAAGTGCATCATCTGCGCCGCCTGCCAGCATGATGTCTGCATTTCCTAGCAGAATTTGCTCTGCGGACTGAGCGAGGGCATAGGCCCCGGAGGCGCAGGCAGCGGCTACCAGCCATGCCGGCCCGCGGGCTCCTGTCGCCTGACAAATTACGCCCGGCCCGCCGGCCAGAGTCGTCGTCGCAGCCATGGTGGGCCGCACTCTTTGACCACCGCGCAGCAGCTGATACGCCTCCTCCCACTTTTGGCTAGGGCCGCGCGAGCTGCCGAGGACAACGCCGACGCGCCGCGCATCCGGGAGTGGCCCGTCAAGCCCCGCGTGTTGCATGGCCTCGTGGGCGGCCATGAGTGCCAGCCGGGCTCCGATATCCATACGCCGTGCCTCCCCCGCCCACGGATGCCCGGTCCACGAAAAATCAGGAACGGGGCAGCCTGGAAAACGTGATACCATTCCGCCTGGGACTGTCGCTTCCAGCCAGCACGCGGTGCGCCGGTTTTCTCTTACAGCCTCCCACAGTGCGAGCACACCACAGCCGGCTGCGCTGACACAGCCCATGCCTGTGATGACGACTGGGTCACGGCGGAGGATTTCCAGTAACGGGGAGATCATGTATGGCCACGCTGCCTGCTGCCTGCATCTGCGCAACCCCAGCGAACACCTTCATGGATGTCAATACGCGCGGGACTCAACTGGCAATCAGGTGAAATTTGAGCCGATCTGCTATTTGTAAACATCCCCTTGCAGGGCCGGATGGCGTTTCCAGTTTGTGCGATATCAGCGACACTATGAAAATAACGAGAGCCCTCATTTCGGTATCAGACAAAACCGGCCTGGACGACTTCGCACGCGGCCTGCACGAGCTGGGCGTCGAGCTGCTGTCCACCGGCGGGAGTGCCGCTTTCATCCGCAGTCTCGGGCTTCCGGTAGTGGAAGTGTCTGACTACACCGGTTATCCAGAATGTTTTGACGGCAGGGTTAAGACGCTGCATCCCAAGGTTCACGGGGGCTTTCTTTACCAGCGGGAAAATCCGGAGCACACCACCCGCGCCCTAGAACTGGGTGTGCCGCCGATTGATCTCCTCGTGGTCAATTTATATCCCTTTGAGCAAACCATAGCCAAAGAGGGCGTCACCCTTGAGGAAGCCATTGAGAACATCGACATCGGCGGTCCTGCCATGCTGCGGGGAGCGTCCAAGAACTATACCAGCGTCACCGTGATCACTGACGTCAGCGATTATGCTCCCATCCTGCTGGAGATGCGGGCACACGCCGGAGCCACGACACTGAAGACCCGCGAGCGCCTAGCGATAAAGGTATATCAGCGCACGGCAGCTTATGATAGTGCCATCGCCGGATTTTTGAATCAGGAACAGGAATGCGAGAGCTGCTTCAGTGTAAGTCTGCCTCTTTGTCAAAACTTGCGGTATGGTGAGAATCCACATCAGGAGTCGGCGCTTTACGGCTCGTTCAATGACATTTTTGAAAAGCTCCAGGGCAAGGAACTGAGTTATACTAACGTCATTGATATAGAAGCTGCCACCGGCCTGGTGATGGAATTCAAGCGGCCTGCCGTGGCTATTTTAAAGCACACCAATCCGTGTGGCGTGGGACTGGATTATGAAGATCTGCGGGCAGCTTGGGACAAGGCTTTTGAGACTGACCGGCAGGCGCCGTTTGGCGGGGTCATCGTGACGAACCGCCCTCTGACCGAGCGGCTGGCGCGGGTGATCAGCGAGATTTTTACGGATGTTATCATCGCACCTGGGTTCGAAGCAGACGCCCGGGCCATTCTGCAGAAAAAGAAAAACCTGCGGCTGATCCAGGCAAATATGGCCGGCTACAGCGAATGGTTGAACAAGAGTCCGGTCATCCGCAGCACGCCTGGTGGACTGCTGGTCATGGACCGCGATACCAAAGCGCTGGGGCTGAACAATCTGGAGGAGAAGGTAAAGACCCGCCGCACTCCCTCGAAGGAGGAATTGGAAGCTATGAAGTTTGCATGGCGGGTGGTGAAGCATGTGAAGAGCAATGCGATCGTCTTCGCAACGCATGATCGCACGCTGGGGATCGGTGCCGGCCAGATGAGCCGGGTGGACTCCTGCCGCATTGCGGTATGGAAAGCGAGGGAGGCCGGGCTCTCGCTCGAAGGCAGCGTGGTCGCGAGTGATGCCATGTTTCCTTTTCCGGATGGACTCATCGCGGCAGCGGAAGCAGGGGCTACCGCTGCGATCCAGCCCGGCGGCAGCATGAAGGACGCAGAGGTTGTGGCCGCAGCAGATGAACGGGATGTAGCCATGGTTTTCACGGGCCACCGCCACTTTCTGCACTAGCGGATTTTCCACCGTACATCGAGCAGTCCATGCGGATTCTGGCAGCCAGAGGCGGGGCCATGGGTGACTTCATCCTAACGCTTCCCGCAATCAGTGCCCTCGCGCTCAGGGGAGAGGTTCACCTTTTTGCGCATCCGGCGCATATTCCGCTGGCGGTTGCTGAAGGTCTCTCGCCCGGCGGCAGGTCCATCGAGTGCGCAGCGGCCGCCGGATTTTTCCGCCCTGGGCCATTGGACTCAGGATGGAGGGCATGGATGGCGTCGTTTGATCAGGTGGTTAGCTGGCTGGCTGATGGTGATGGAGTCTTCCAGCAGCAGGTACGGGACTGCGGGGCTGACTTTGAGCAGCGGATTTTCCGGCCTTCGGATGTCGGCAGTCCGGCGGCGATCCAGCTGGGCGGTGAAGCGTTTTACCGGATGCAAAGCGTTAGGGAGAGCATCCGCACCAGCCGGCTGGCGCTGCATCCCGGCAGCGGCAGCCCACGCAAAAACTGGCCTGCTGCCTCGTGGGTAGAGACGCTGAATGCCCTGCACCAGGAGGGGCAGGCAGATGAAATCCTGCTGGTGTGCGGCGAGGCGGAGATGCCTGCCCTAGCGGAAATCACAGGCGCGCTCCGCCTGCCTTTTAAAATGGCGCTGAATCTTCCGCTGCCGGAACTCGCCCATGAACTGGCAGCCTGCCGCTGGTTTCTGGGGCATGACAGCGGCCCTGCCCATTTGGCCGCAGCCTGCGGCGTGCCTTGCGCGCTGGTTTTCGGTCCGGCGAATCCGGCGGTGTGGGCGCCGCAGGCACCGCATGTGCACTGGCTGAAATTGACCAGCCCGGTTGAGCCGGGCGTGCCGACTGTGAGGGAATGGCTATCGCACCTACTCGCTACTCCGTGCTCAGCCCTTGATGCCAGCGGCGTCTGAGATGTCCTGCTTTAATGACGCGAGGGCTTTGGGGTCAGAGATTTTTTGCCCCTTGGCATCGGTGAGACAGAGCGAATCAATCGCCGCGCCCCCTTCAGTGCTGATACGGGCGTGCGTGATTTCGTAGCCCAGCATGCCAATGGCTTTGAAAACAGCCCCTAGCAAACCCAGCCGGTCGATGGCCTGGATGTCGACTACTGTGTAGCTGCGGTGCAGTTCATTGCTAACAAGAACTCGCTGGGGAAATTCAGCCTGCCATTCCGGCAGCATGGGCGCATGTCCGGGCATGACAGCGGGTGTGAAATCCACTTCTTCCCCAAGGCAGGCCCGGGCCAGCATTTCATTCACCTCGCCAATGGTCCGCTCGTTGGTGACAGGTCCCAGATCTGTGGTGCAAACACGAAAAATATCGATCACGAGTCCATCTTCTCTGAGAAACAGGTTTGCGCTCAGGATATTTACTCCGCAGGCGGCGAGGGCACCTGCGGCTTTGGCAAGGAGCAGGCGACGGTCCCATGAGACGAGTATGACTTCACTACTGCCCTGGTCAGGATGAGGGACCCAGCGAAGTACGGGCCGCAGCGCGCTGGCCGGATCGTCCTTGCGCAGTTGCCGGAAAAACTGCCGACAGGTGCGGATATGGAGCATGATGGCAGCGGGCTCGCGGAAGTTGAAATAACGCGCCGGCATACCTGAGATATGCGCCTCAATTTCTGCGGTGTAGCTGGCATCCAGATCCGCTAGGATGCGGGCGCGCAGGTCATCCAGCGGGGCCTGGATCCGGCTGGCGAAGGCCTGCTGGCCTTCAAAGAACGCAGTCGTGGCTCCATACAGTTGCCGCACGAGGCTCTCCTTCCAGTCTGTCCACCCGGTCTCATTGGTGGCGCGGCTGTCCGCATAAGTATGGAGAAAAAGTGCATCCAGCCATTCCTGGCTGCGCACCAGCCTAGCAAACTCTGAGATTACCTCCGGGTCATCCAGATTCCTTGTGGTGGCCGTCCGCCACAGGAGGAGGTGGTTGTCCACGAGGAAAAGGAGGGTGCGGCGGCGCTTGTCCGAGATCTGCAACCGGCGGCAGACCTGGTCGGCTAGTTCTGTGCTGGCGTACTCATGGTGCTTGCTGTTAGCCGCGCGTCCGGTGTCGTGCAGGAGCAGGGCCATGTAGAGGATGAACGGGTCTTCCCATTCATGGAAAAGCCGTTGATGAAAGGCTTGGCGGACTTCCCGCGTGTGGCTCAGTTCATCCATCTTATCCAGGCACTTCAGCGTGTGCTCATCCGCCGTGTAACGATGGAAAAACTCATGCTGCACTAGATCTGTGAGCGGCCCGAATTCCGGGATGTAGCGTCCGAGGAACCCTACCCGGTGCATCTGCCGGAGAGCGATGCCTACTTCCCCTTTCCGGCTCAGGATCGCCTCCCACGTCTCCCGGTTGGTCTTCCTGTAGCGGAAGGTGGAATTAATCTGCGCCCAGTTCTCCTTTACTGCCTGGCGCATCTGCGGACTGAGCTTCAGCGCCCTGACCTGAGTGTGCTGAAAGAGGCGGATGAGGCGCCCGCTGTCCTCGCGAAAAATATCCGCATTTTCTGGAAAGATAAATCCATCACGGCTGGTAAACCCGTCAAACACTTCCTGCTTTTTGCGGTGACGCTCAGCGAGAAAGCCGAAAATCCCCCGGCCTTTTTCCTCGACCTGCTCCAGCTCAAAGCGTTCCATGAGCGAGAGATTGTGCTGATAAAGATTACGCGCGTGATGGTAGTAGTCGCGCATGAAGATTTCACAGCGCTGAATGATGCGGCGTCCTTGGTAGCCCAGATTGGTGGCCACTACGCCACCCAGACGCAGGGTCAAAAGGTCGACAGCTCTTTTTTCCGCATAGTGCATTTCGTTTCTGACCCGCAGGAGGAAATCGTGTGCCCGGCGGATGTCCTGCCCGGCGCCCTCAGAAAAGATCTTGCGCTGCACCAGTTCGTCCAGATCCCGCAGCCCCAGCTTTACCCAGCTGATCCAGATCATGTTATGGTAGTCGCGCAGCCCCCCACACGAGGCCTTTACGTTA